>CAZRGY010000388.1:0-4472 GCA_964599715.1 uncultured Verrucomicrobiota bacterium
AGCAACATTCGCCTCAACATCAATCCCTACACCAACGCAGTTGGAAGACCATCCTCAGCAGTAAAGAATGCTATTTTCACCATGATCTGGGATATGGAGGACGACGAGCATACCTTTCTGCGCGTCTCACAAGACCGCATTGACCTCTACCGGCAGCACCTCAACAGCTCGAACTGGGCCGATGTTCCTCCTCAATTTCGGACCCTAAGTGAATCCGTTTTTCAAGACACCAGCTCCTGGCTGAACGGCTATAAGCGCTTTTTCAGTTCCTTACTCATCAGCAACCTCGAAAAAGCCTCTCAAACATTGTTTAAGACCGAAACCCGCCGTCTCCAGACCATCACCGCCATCGCCCACGAACGTCACCTCCTTAAACACGGCCACTATCCCGATTCACTGCAAAAACTCATCCCCGACTACCTCGCTCACATCCCCCACGACCCCATGGACGGCCGTGCCATGCGCTACCGCTTGAACCCCGACGGCACCTTCACCCTCTGGTCCGTCGGCTTCGACGGCAAAGACAACGGCGGTGATTTCTCCATGCCCGATCCGAAGAAACAAAACTTCCCCCACGACGCTCTCGACCTCGTCTGGCCCCGTATCGACCCCATAGATTTGCCGCCGAAGCCCTAAACCAACGTGCTGCCAGCATCTTGCTGGCAGCCCCCAGCTCAGCCGCCGCCGCGGCTCCACCCTTCCACCCACATTGGACGTCCCCCCCAAGCCACTTGCCAGAAAAACAAAAAGGCCATGGATTCCAAAAAATCCATGGCCTCAAACCATCTCAACTCTCAACCACCAACCCTCAACTAGCAAGCTGCCTATCCCGTCGGATACCCCGGGAAAAACTGGCCCAACCGGTTGATCGCCGTCTGCTTGTTGATATTGATCGGGTGACGCGCCAGCACCTTGTACTTGTCCGCCAGCGTGTTCGGGTTTTGCCCCAGTTGCACCAGATACTCGATCAGGCACACCGCATCATTCGCCGCGTGGTCAAACACCTGATCCTCGCTCAAGAATTGCTCATTCGCCCACGTACGGTTCAGGCACGCCATCAGTGTATCCCGCACAAAAGGCGGCCGCACCAACGCCAGCGCCTGGTAAAATTTCGCTCCCTTGCCCACCGGGACCGTCTTGCACACATCCGTCAGGAAAGGCACCGCTTCCTCCGCCGGCAGATTCCGCGCGATGCTGTTTGCCACTGCCTCCAACGAGGCCAAGTCCCCTTGATCCATGATGAACCGCAGGATATCCGCCAATTGCGGGAACTTCGCCTGCGTCACCGCCTGACAAAAATCCGCCCGCTCCGGCACCGACCATGTGCCCCATTCGTCGGAAAGCTGGTCCACGGTGATGGTCGCCGAACCATCCGCAAACTTCGACTCGTAGAGCTTCGTTTGCAGATCGTCCATTTCATACTGGCGCGACCAGCGGGATTCTTTGACCAATTGCATCTTTTTAAGCCCCGTTCCGGGGCGGTGGCGGTGACTAAAACAAAAATCCCCCCTCCCGGCCAGTCCAAATAAACCCCCAACCCTGTCTCAAGCCGGGGCGCTTTCAGCCTTGTTTCGCCGTTTTTGCCAGGCTCCCAAGGCCGTCGCGGGCAGCAATAACGTGTTCACCAGCAACACCCTGATCACCACGCCCAGCATGAACACCCCATCCATGGAAGGCACCCCATTCCACTCCGGCCGGTTCATCTCCACCCGCAGCCCGCGGATATCCAGGTAAAATATCAGGCTGGCCACCGCCAGATGCGCGCACGGGATGCACCAAGTGAAGGAAAACCGCGCCACCACGTAGCAAGTCACCAGAAAAACCAGCCACCATGCACCATAGCCCGCCAGTTGCGTCAGCGAATTCATAGAAGATACACCGCTCAATCCCGGGAAATCAGCTCACCCGCGTGATTTCGGTTTCGTCAGCAGGAACTTCACCGCATCGAAGAAACCCGCGAACCGCTTGTCCCGCCCCATATAACGCTCCAACACATAGAAGAGGAAATAGTAAAAACGGCAGAACGCCCAGATCGTGATGCCCAATAGCACCACCGTCTTCAGCGTGGGCACCTGTGCGAACAGCAAACCGGCCGAGAACAGGCCCAACAGCAGAAAGAGCACTCCCTTGGCCTGCAACAGCCAGGGGCTCTTGATGTCACCCATGATATTCATAGACGCCTTCCGGTTGAATTTTCAGCCGATCACCAACCGGCCGACCGCATCTGACCGGTTTGACCGCCACCAATTTACTTCTTATCACCCGCTTTCGGGAGAAAGAAATCATGATCCGTCTTGCCGCCATTTGACTGAAAGTAGCCCGACCAAACTTGGCCTGTCACCGTATCGACGACCAACCCATGATTCCCCGTCCCGCCCACTTGATACCGTCCGATGCCGCTCGGCTGAGGTGAAGCCGCCGCCAGGGTGAAGGTGAGCAGCACGCCTGCCGCCAGTCCAAACAACGCACTCTTGAGATCGATTTTTGTTTTCATAAAGCGAAGTGGTATTCCTCCATATTTCCCCGCTGCACAGCGCAGCGGGTTGTTTCCAATATCCTCCCCCACACAGCAAACAGCGTCAAACGGGAACAGCTTCTCCTGCCTGCTTGCGTTGCTTCTCCCAACGCCCCCACATCCCTCCGACGATGATCCCCGCCGCAGCCGCCAAGGAGCCCAGCAAGATATCGATCGGGCGATGCTGCCACGTCAGCGCGATGGAAGGCAGCCCAATGATCAGCACAATTACCAATGGCCAGCGCCACTTCGGATATTCCGCACTCACAAACCACGCCACCACCATGGGCCCCATCCCATGCGCGCAAGGCATGATGTTATACGGCCGGTCCACCGCCCAGAGCCGTTGGATGGCTTCCGCCCACATGCCTTCCGGCAAAGGCGGTCGCGGCAGCATGGTGGGCGCGAGCACCCACCAAGGCATCACCAGCAGGTAGGCACAGACATTTGCCCGCAGACACGCCCGGAACCGCGCGGCATCCGTGATCGCTACGGGTAACAACCACGTCATCAGCAAGAGCCCCAGATAAGGCAGGATGAACACCGGCACGAACGGCACCCAACCCGGCATCGGCACCGCCGTCGGCTCCCCCACCTGATGCCGGCTGATGAAGAGATACAGCGCCATCATCGACCAACCGACGACCGTGCACACCGTGAACCGGCGAAGCATGCCCATGCGCCCGGCGAGCGAATTGAGATTTTCGGTGCCCATGTGGCCAGATGCAAAAGCACCAGCACTTACTTCTTCCCGCCCGCCTTCACGCTGAAGTCGTCGTATTCCACATCTTGCTGATTCGTCGTGAGGCTGATCAGCGATTTCGTCTCATGTGTGATCCCCTCGGACTTGAAAGAGCCGACCACCTTGCCATCCAAGCTCACCTCCACCGTGTCACCCTTGGTGCGGGTCACGAACGTATGCCATTCTTGCAGAGAGAGCTTCACCGGGAAGCTCTTCGTCTTGCTCGCGAGCAACCCCTTCTCTGCATCTGTCAGTGATTTCGGGTCCGCCTTGCGCTTCTGATAGATCTCGTTCTTGAAATTGCCCGTCTTGGCGTCGCTGATGTTCACGGACTTCGGGCTTACCGTGACACTGCAGATATGCCCGGCATGTGAGCCCTTGTAGTTCTTGTCATCAAACCACAGATTGAAGCTCCGCGCCTTCTCGCTCACGAACCGGAACTTCACCGCCACCTCCAGGTCGCGCTCCCCGTCGATCCGGATATGGTCCACCGCCGAGTGATCGGACTTCTCTGGCGTGATGCCCACCAGCACACCATCCCGCACCACGCTGCCGCTCTTGTAATGCCCCCAACGCGGTCCGAACTTCGGCGCCGAAAAATCATCCGCGAACAGCGGGCGGTTGTAATAACCGGCAGAATCCGCCGCGAACGCCGTCGCGGCAAGCAAAGTGGTGGCCAGGAACAAAACAAGTGGTTTCATGCGCGGGAGTGTAGGAGTCCCCGGGCGGATTTCAACTGGGGAAAGGTTTATTGGCCCAAAGGGCCAACCGAGCGCAGCCCAAGGCTGAGTGCAGCGATGCCTTGGGCTGGAATCTTCCGGCTTGCTGGCTTTCACTTGGCCGATAAACTGCCCCCGTTCCGATTTTTCCTAACAATACAATACACATGAACACGGTCACCGCTCTGAAGACGCTCAAAAAGAACGTCGCCAAAATTGTTGAAGCCGAGATTTCTGCCACGGGTGGTCTGCTCCGCCTCGCCCCCTGCTGGGTCCCGCGCTCCTTCCTGCAACCCGGCAAACGCCTGAAGCTGCACCCGGACGATCTCTACGCCTACGGCCTGAACCGTGGCGGTATCGATGAACGCTGGTTCGCCTCCACCACGCCTGCCGCGAACGAGAACCGCACGCCGGATGAAGGCTTGAGCTACGTGGTCGTGGGCAAGCAACGCTTCACGCTGCAACAGGCCGTGGCCGAATGCGGCAGCACGCTCAT
>CAZRGY010000389.1:0-1246 GCA_964599715.1 uncultured Verrucomicrobiota bacterium
GTCATGAACGCGTTGTAATTCAGCGCGTAACCCTCCGGCGTGATGCTGGCATGCGCGCCGGACAGCTTCGGGATGTGCGCATTCACCGAGACATCGATGACCGACCGCAACTCAAATGTGCCGCGCAAGAGGATGGACGCCGCCTCGTCGCGATACTCCACATCCGGCTTCGGGTCCGCCACGCTCAGGTAGCCATCCACCCACTCCCGCACGAGCTGGAACGCACTGCGCGTGTCCTCGCTCACGGACTTCAGCGCCGCCTCGAACTTCTGCGCGAAATGCTTCTGACGCAGGAACGCCTGGAAACCCTGGTAGATGGTGGACGCCTCGATGCTCGTGACGAAGCTCTCATTCGCCGTCAGGTCGTGGAACAGATACTCGCCCGCCTGCGCCGCCAGCTCCACCGGGAACAATCCGCTCGTCTCGCTGAACTGGCGGATGAGTGATTGCAGTTCAGCGATATACGTATCCGGCTTCTCACGCCCGCTGAAGAGCAGGTTCCGCAGGCGGAAGCCCGCGAGCTTCGCCGTGAGGAAGGGATTCTTGGCCGCGTGATCCCGCCAGAAAACCGTCGCACAAGCGCGCGCATGCGTGTGGTAACGCAACAGCCCGATGCTCGCATGCATCCGTGCCAGCTCGCGCAGCAGCAAGGTGGCGTCCTGGTCATGGATGCCCTTCACATACCCCTCCGCATAACGCGGCGTCATGAACTCCTGCACGTGCTTGAACTGCTCGTCCGCACTGAGCTTCAGGAAACCCGCGATATCCAATCCGGCCGATTTGTCCTCCAGCGCCTTCAACAACAGATACGCCAGATACTCCCCGCGATACACCGCGGAACTCTCGGAGACGACCTCCAGTTCCCACACATCGCGCGTGGCGATGAAATCCGGATCCACAACCTTCTCGAAGAAATTCGTGCCCGTGAGGTGATAGAACATCGCGTCGTCCCGTTGCACGACGGTGAGTTCCAGCGGCTGGGTGTTGACGTTGAACTTGTGCTTGCCGAACTGGATGATGTTCTTCCCATCGACGTACAGGTCCTGCTTGTCCTTGAGCTGGCGGACGGCGTCCTCGCGGATGGTCTTCAGGCGGCTCTGGATGTCGCCCGACTTCACCGTGTCCTCCAGCTCCGTGAGCTGGCGCACGATGTCGCGCACCTTGTCCACCATCAGGTCGGAGGCGAAGTAACCGTTGATGTCGTTGATCGACTTCATCGCCTCCACGCGATGCTTGATGCCCTTCA
>CAZRGY010000389.1:1346-4468 GCA_964599715.1 uncultured Verrucomicrobiota bacterium
AGGTTGCTGACGATCTCGATGAGCATCTCCAGCTCGCGCCCCGTCGCCGCGATCTCCTCCTCCAGCACCTTCGCATCGGCGACCTTCGTGAGCTTGCCCACGCCCGCCTCATGCCCCTTCACCTTCTGGCGATACGGATCGAGCGATTCTTTCTTCAGCAGGAACTCCACGCACCGCGCCGAAAGCTTCTCCGTATGCTCGGAGACCTGCTGCTCCAGCGTCGTGACCAGCTCCTTGTCCACGTAGCGCAGGTCCTTCAGCGAGATCGCCTCACCGCGGATACCACGCAAGCGCGCGAGCTTGTCCACGAACTCCCCGATCTGCTCGAACAACCCGGACTCAACCTCGCTGATGAGCGTGTTCGCCATCGTGGAAACGCGTTCCACCTCGGCCTTCGTGTTCCGCTTGATGCGGACGACCTTCTCATATTCATCGATCGCGCCGGACGCCGCCTCTTTGATGGCCGCCAGCGTCGTCTTGAGCTCGAACGCCTCTTTGTGATCCAGCCAGAAATACGTATCGAGCAGGTCATTGACGCTCTTCACCATGTCCACATAGAGCCCCGCGTAGCTGTCTTCCTTGTTCAGCAACGTGAGCACCTCGTGACACTCGGACATGCACCGCACGATGGCCGGGTTGCCCAGCTTGAAGAGATAACTGTCCTTGCGCTCCGGCACCGGCAGGTTGCTGTCCAGATAAGGCGTCTGCCACACCTGGATGACGTGATGCTTCTGCGGTTCGTCACCCGCTTTGAACAGGACCAGCTCGCCATTCTCGAACGTAGTGAAGCCGTTGCAAACGATCGGCGCCTCGACCTTCTGCTCAATCAGGTTGTATGGCATCAGCATGTAGATGCCGTCCATCCGGTTGTAGAACGTGTGCAGCACGTCCTCGCCGTTCGGCGCCTTGATACGCCGCTCAAACTGCATCTGCACCAGCGATGAAGGGAACTGTTTGAACTCCCCGAGCTGAAGGTAATAGCCGTTCGAAAAGATGATGCCCTGGTCATCCGGCAGCTGGACGCATGAATCCTCGATGGCATCGATGCGCCGCACCTCCTTCAGCTTGTCATTAAAAACAAGGTAGCGGAACTTCGCCTCCTGATACGGCCGGATTTTCAGCAGGATGAGATTGCCCACGACGGCATAATAGATCTCCGCATCATCCAGCGTCTGGTCCTTGTGATCTACCGGCTCGGTGTAGATGCCCTTGCCGACATTCGTGTTGTCCTCGACCTTGATGTCGAGATCACCGCCGACCGTCTCCACGAACACGCGATCCTCGATGGAGATATGCGGGTGGATGCCTTTGCGATGCTGCTCGCGGCTGGCGCGTTTCCACTCGAATTCATGCTGCGGCGGGAACTTCACCTCATGGTCGGAGCGGTTGCCGGCATAGCTCAGCACCCCGTCCTTCATCACCCACTTGAACGCCTTGAAATCATCCACCCCCGTGCCGACCCGGAACTTCATGTAGAGGTTCGGACCGATGGTCATGAACTTCGTGAAGATCGTGTTCTTGTAATACTTGTAGAGCGATTTGAAATCCGCCTCGAACTGCTCATCCCCGATCAGCTCCAGGGACATTGGCACGAACGTGCGGTCCTCCTTGAACTCATAGATGCCGAAGACATCCGAGACCTTCATCTCCGACTTGAGGCCGAAGATCACATTGTAACCGAGCAGGAAACGGTTCTTGCCCAGGCAAACAAGATCGCGCGGGACACAGTTGTTCTCCGTGGTGACACGCTCCGTCGCGATGAGCGCGGTGGTGATGGAGCCGAAGACCTCTTTGCGTGCCGCGTTCAGCTTGTCCAGCCGCGTGCGCAACTCCGCCGCCTGCGTGTTCAGGCGGTTACGGATGATCTCATACGTGCCGCCCTCCAGCACGACTTCGTCGGTCTTGGGTGCCTGTGGCTCTGGCGGTTTCTCAGCCATGATACGTGCTTGGACTAACAGATTGATTACCGTTTTCGCGCCTTCCACCGTCCCCCTCCCTCTCCCCTAAACGGGGAGAGGGCCGGGGTGAGGGGTGAGCGCCCCCGAAGTGCCTGTCTTGACTTAGACAGACTTCATCGCCGCCACTTTGGCCACTTTTTCATCCTGCACGCCGAAACGCTTGGCTGAGGCGAGCAGGCGTTCCAGCGCGCCCTTCGTCTCGCCATTGTCCGCCAGCGAGATCATCTGGCCGAGTGCCGCCGACACGGTGAGGTTCTTCAAGTCCTCGGACGTGAGGCCGAACTGTGAGGTGAAGTTCTTGAACTGCTCGCGGAAGTATTCCGGGTCGCTGTTGAAGAACGTATCGCGCACCGTGGTGAGCGATTCACTGTTGTTGATCGTCCGGTCCACTGCCTTACCAGCCGTGATGGCACCCACGATCTTGTCGAAGAACATGGTCTCGCCGCCCACGATATCCACCTTGGCCGTCTTGAGGGCCTCGGCCACCACCATGGCCTGGCTGGCCGCGATGTCCTTCTGGACATTGATGGAAGCGAGCTCCACATCCTTGTCCTTGTTGAGGCGCAGCTTGAACTCCTCGTGTTCGCGACCCACGCCGTCGAATATCTTCATGGCTTCTGCCTTCTCGGTGATGCCCTTGGCCTCGGCACCGAACTTCAGTTCCATGACCTTGGCTTCCGCCGTGCCTTGCTTCTCGGTGGCACTGGCCTTCGCTTCCATCACCTGTGCCTCGCCCAAGCCGGGTGCCGATGTCTCCACCACCACCGCTTCCGCCAGGCTTTTCTTGGCCGTCGCTTCACGCTCGGCCGCCTGTTGTTTGGCTTCCGCCGTCAACACGACTTCTTCCGCATGGATTTCCGCGGCTTTCTTAGAAGCTTCGGCATGTTTCACCGTGCGGTACATATCCTCTTCCGCCTTGAGTTCAGCGGCGCGCTTGGATGCCTCGGCCGCCTTGATCTCCTTGACCAAACCTTCTTCCGCTTCCATCGCCGCCTTGGTCAGCACGACCTGCTTCTGACGGTCCGCTCCGGCGAATGCCTCGGTGTCCTTGATCTTTTCCTTCTCCACGACCACCGCCTTCTCGACCATCACGCGTTCGCGGATGACGTCCTGGATCTTCTTCTGCTCGATCTCGATGACCTTGGTCTTCTCGATGTCCGCCAG
>CAZRGY010000390.1:0-4467 GCA_964599715.1 uncultured Verrucomicrobiota bacterium
CGCCGGGTCCTTGCGTGCCCAGAGCCTGAACGGTCCGGCCTATCCCCCCGTGGAGACCATTCTCAGCAATGTCGTCACCCGCGCCCTCTCCGTGGCCAGCCAGCGTGACCCCATCTACAATTACAAGCAGACCACCATCATCGAGGAGCTCGACAGCAAGGGCTCCGTGAAGGAGCGCAAAGAGAAGTTCTACGATGTGAAACTCATCGGCGGCATGCCCCGCGCCAAACTCCTCACCGTGAACGGCAAGGAACTCACCGGCAAAGCCCTGCAAGAAGAACTCGATCGCGACAAAAAACGCGCCCAACGCTACGACGATAAATCAAAGAAAAAGGACAACGACGATGTGCTCGTCTCGCGCGAACTCATCAGCCGCTACGTCTTCCAGATCCAGAGCCGTGAAGTGCTCAATGGCCGCGAATCCTGGGTACTTGCCTTCCGTCCCCGCAGCGACGATCTGCCCGTGGATAAGATGCAGGACCGCGTGCTGAACAAACTCTCCGGTCTCGTCTGGGTGGATTGTGAAGACTACGAACTCGCCCGCGCCGATCTCCACTTGTCCGAACGCGTCACCTTGCTCGGCGGTTTCATCGGCGCGCTCGATATCTTCGATCTGGAGATGAACCGCGCCCGCTCACCGTTCGGCATCTGGTACAATCAAGCCGGCTCACTCCGCGTGGAAGGCCGCAAACTCTTCTCTCCCATCCGCTTCAAAGCCCGCGAATCCGCCGACGATTTCCAACCGTTCAAACAATAGCCGGGCGATCGTCTCCGAAAAAGCGAAGCTGGTAGGGCTCGCTGTCCTCAGCGGGCCGCCCGTCGAAGCATCCATCCTTCGATTGTCCGTCGCACAATGACGTCTGAAGTATTCTATCTCCCTCGCCCCTAACGGGGAGAGAGGTGAGAACTTTTCGAAACCTCACTTACGCCAAGATTCCCTTCACCACTTCGCCTTTCACATCGGTGAGGCGGAAGTCGCGGCCCGCGTAACGATACGTAAGCTTCTCATGGTCGAGGCCCAAGAGGTGCAGAATGGTCGCATGGAAATCGTGGATGTGGACTTTGTTCTCCACCGCTTCCGCACCGTATTCATCCGTCTGACCGTAGGAGAAACCGGGCTTCGTGCCCGCACCCGCCATCCAGATGGTGAAACCCTTGTTGTTATGATCACGACCATCCGTGTTCTGAGCGAACGGCGTGCGCCCGAACTCACCGCCCCAGATGACCAGCGTATCCTTCAAGAGACCACGCTGTTTCAGATCAGCCAGCAGACCCGCGATCGGCTTGTCCACGGATTCCGCATTGCGCTCATGATCGTTCTTCAGATCGCGATGCTGATCCCAGCCGCCGGAGCCCACCTCCACGAACCGCACACCCGCCTCCACCATACGCCTCGCGAGCAGGCACTGCTTGCCGTAACGGTCCGAGCCATCTTCACCGATGCCATACATCGCCTTCGTGGCCGCCGTCTCCTGGCTGAGATCCATCACCCGCGGCACTTCGCTCTGCATGCGGAACGCCAGCTCGTAGGATTCGATGACACCTTCCACCTGCGGATTCACCTGATCCTGCGCCAAGCGCTCGCGGTTCAACGTTTGCAGAAAATCCAACTGCGCCCGCTGGCCACCGGCTGAGAGTTTGCTATTCGCGATATTCGGCAACTTCGCATCCGCATCCATCCCCACACGTGCGGCGCCGATCCGCGGGCCTTCCGCCCCGATGCGCGTGCCCTGATAGATCGCCGGTAAAAACGAACTGCCGTAATTTTGCGAACCACCATTGTTCACCGGCGGGTTCAACGTGATGAAGCCCGGCAAATTCTCATTCTCCGTGCCCAACCCATAGAGCGTCCACGCGCCCAGCGACGGCCGCACGAACTGAAAGCTCCCCGTATGCATCTGCATGAAAGCCTGCGGATGCGCCGGCACATCCGTCTGCATGGAGCGGATCAGGCACAGGTCATCCGCATGCTTCGCCACTTCCGGGAAGAGCTCGGAGATCCACAAACCGCTCTTGCCGTGCTGGGTGAATTTCCACGGCGATGCCAGCAGCTTCGCCCGGCCCAGACGGCCATTGCCGGTCACGGACAATCCGTCGTTCTTTTGCAGGAACGGCTTGTAGTCAAACGTGTCCACATGCGATGGCCCGCCGCTCATGCACAGGAAGATGACGTGCTTGGCCGTCGGCTTGAAGTGCGGCTGCTTCGGCTCCAGCGGTCCTTTCTTCGCGACCGCTTCCGCCGCCTTCGCGGCCAGTCCGGCGAACGCCATGTAGCCAAAACCCGAGGACAGGCTTTTCAACATCGCCCGGCGCGAGAGGTTCCAGGCGGGATTTGAAAAATTCGGAGTCTTCATAAGCTTGCTTCAGTTCACGATGCGAAATTCTGCACTGCCCAAGAGCGCCTGACAGAAGGCGGTCAACGCCGCCCAGCGCAACCGGTCACGGTTGGCAAAGTTCTTGGCCTCGGCCGCGTAGAAATCCTCAAAGAATTTCCCCGTGGCCGCTACTTCGCGATCCGTCGCCCGCCGTCCATAAGCGAGCTCGAACGCTTTCTGTCCCAGCTCCGTGCCATTGGCACCGGTGGCGTAGAGTCGGTCGGCCATCGCCGCCGCGATCTTCTCCACGCTGTCACTATTCATCAGATACAACGCCTGCGAAGGCACCGTGGTGTCATCGCGGCTCCCCGTGACGAGACTCGGCTCGGCGAAATCAAAGATGGAGAGGGCTTCTGGCAATTGGTCCCGCACGATCGGCAGATACACCGAGCGCGAATTCATATCGCGTTGCAGCCCACCCGCACGGATCAATTGTTGCGCCGGGCCTTCCGCAGTCGCCACCAGCGAGCCTTGATACGGTTTCAGGTCGAGGATGCCCGCCGTGGCCAGCATCGTGTCCCGGATGGCCTCGGCATCCATGCGCCGCTTGCTCATGCGCCAGTGCGAGGTGTTGTCCGGGTCCACCGCATAATTGCTGGAAGAATACTCCGAGCTGAGCTGGTAGGAGTGGCTCATCACGATATCTTTCACGAGCCGCTTCACCGACCAGCCATTCTCCACAAAGGAGATCGCGAGATGATCCAGCAACGCCTGGTTCGACGGCTTCTGGCCCGTGGTGCCGAAATTATCCGGGGAGGCCACGATGCCCTGGCCCATAAGGTTCAGCCAGATGCGGTTCGCCATCACCCGCGCCGTGAGCGGATTCTCTGGTGAAGCGATCCAGTCGGCGAGTTCGAGACGTCCGCTGCCCTTGGTGATCTTCGGCTCAGGTTTCGCGCTGCTCAAGATCTGCAGGAAGCCTCGCGGCACCACTTCCTGCGGCTTCTCCAGTTCACCGCGGGCGAGCATCGCGATATCCCGTGGCGTGGTCTTGTCCTGCACTCCCATCGCCAGCGCGACGGTCGGATTGCCATTGCTGTCGTAACGGTCGAACAGCTTCTCAAAGAGCGCGATCTGGATGTTGTTCCGGATGAATCTCGGGTTCGCGAACAAGGCCTGGTCACGCCCTGAACGCGCTTCGGCCCGCAGATCTTCCAGTTCTTTCTTCGCATTCGACAATTGCCGCTCGAACAGCGTCACCTGTTGCATCGGCATCGCGGGTGCGGGCGTCACCTTGGCTCCGGCGGGCAGGGTGTTCAGTTGCGAGGGCTGATTGTTCTGGATGAAGCGCGGCGTGCCGTAACGCGTCTCCGTGCTCATGAAGATGCCCGCCATGGCATAGTAATCCGCCTGCGGCACCGGATCGAACTTGTGATCATGGCAACGCGCACAGGCGACCGTCAGGCCAAGCATACCTTGCGACACGGCATCGATCTGTTCATCCGCCACATCCAGTTGGAACTGGCGATAATCCCTCGTGTTATGCGACTTCGCACCCACCGCGAGATAACCGGTCGCGATAAGCTTGTTGGCCCGGTCATCGGGATTATTTGCCACCATCAGATCACCTGCGAGCTGCTCCTTCAGAAATTGATCATACGGCATGTCCTTGTTGAAGGCCTGGATGACCCAGTCGCGATAACGCCAAGCATGCGGATAGACCACATTGTTCTCCTTGCCGCTGGATTCCGCATACCGCGCGACGTCCAGCCAGTGACGGCCCCAGCGCTCACCGAATTGCGGCGAAGCCAACAGCTTATCCACAATCTTCTCGAAAGCCTTCGGATCGGTGTCCTTCTCGAAAGCGGCAACCACTTCTGGTGAAGGCGGCAGACCGATGAGATCGATATACACGCGCCGCAGCAACGTGGCTTTGTCCGCATCGCCTACCGGGATGAGACCTTTCTGATCCAACTCGGCACGCACGTAACGATCCAGCTCATTATATACCCAGGCGGTATCTTGCACCTTGGGTGCCGGCGTTTTCTGCGGCAACTGGAAGGCCCAATGCTCTTTGCCCTTCTCCAAGTCGATGACCGATTTGACGATCGTCGCCTTGCCATCACGCGGATCGGGGGCACCCATCTTCACC
>CAZRGY010000391.1:0-4461 GCA_964599715.1 uncultured Verrucomicrobiota bacterium
CGAGCGATGCGGGATTGTTGGGCGGCAGTATGAACCCAACCCCGGGCGAGATCTCCATCGCGCATCATGGAGTGTTGTTTCTGGATGAATTACCGGAGTTCAAACGCAGCGCGCTCGAGACGATGCGCCAGCCGCTCGAAGAAGGCAAAGTGACCATCTCCCGCGCCGCGGGCACGATGACATTCCCGTCGCAATTCATGCTCATCGCCGCGATGAATCCGACGCCGGATGGGAAAATGCCGGCGGAATCCCGCAGCTCACCGCGCGACATCCAGAATTATCTGAACCGCATCTCGGGCCCGTTGCTGGATCGCATCGATATCCATGTGGAAGTGCCGCAAGTAAAGTTTCAGGAGATGACGAGCGGTCAACCCGGCGAGAGTTCGGCGGCCATCCGCGAACGGGTCGTCACCGCCCGGCAGGTGCAACAGAAACGCTTCGCCGACAAACCACGCCTCACGTGCAACGCGCGCATGGGCAGCAAGGAGCTCAAAGCGTATTGCGTGTTGGATGATACCGCCCGGGACATGCTCCAGCTCGCGATGAGCGATATGAATCTCAGTGCCCGCGCGTATGACCGGATATTGAAAGTCGCCCGGACCATCGCCGATCTCGCTGGCTCGGAGCATATCCAGAGCGATCATCTGGGTGAGGCGATCCAGTTCCGCTCATTGGATCGACAGTTGTGGACGTAGGGGTTGAGTCCTCTTTCCTAGCGATAGACCGGCCGCGCCGCAGTCCGCACCGCATAACTCCGCTGATAATACGAATTCTGCATCAAAGTAGCCTTCCCAACATCCGGGCGGCGGCGTAGTTTACAGGGTACAGGCAAGGTTATGGCCAATATAATCATAGTGGATGACGAGCAGGCGATGCGGCAGGGCCTGGTGTTCGTGCTGGTGCGGCTCGGCCATACGGTGCGCGAAGCGGATGACGGCCACCAAGCCCTCCGGCTCGTGGCCGAGCAGGTCCCCGACCTCATCATCACGGATCTCTTCATGCCGGAGAAGGATGGCATAGAGATCGTCCGCGAGTTGCGGCGTTTGCATCCGCAATTACCGCTCATCGCGATGACCGGCGGCATCCAGGGAGACAGTGATACTTTTCTCAAGATGGCCCGGCGCCTCGGGGTCACCGCCACGCTGAGCAAGCCCTTCTCCATCCAAGATTTTCGAGCCACGGTTGAGAGTGTGCTGGACAAGCCGGCACACTGATAAACGGTGCCTCCAAACGGGCGCATAAACGGCCTCTGTTACGATGGCCATGCCGTGGCGACCGCACGGGAGCAGAGCGAGTATCCCGGAGAGCAACCAGCCAAGGATACCGATCCGATATCGAGCCGGCGGTAACGTGAGTGTCAGCGGGCTGCCTTGTCTTATTTGTTCAAGCACCGCTACGACGGATAAGTGGTTGTGCGATCTGGTAGATTTGCTAGATTATAGGAACTCCTTTCGCCAGAGATGAAATTCAAGTTCGTCATAGCTGGGCTGGTGCTGCTGGTCGGTGGCCTTATCTTAAGCCGCCGCACCCAGCCTCTACCTGCGGAGCCGGCACCCACACCACAACTGGAAGCACCCCAGCCGAAGCGTTCGGCTTCACTCCGTTTGCCTGCCCCACAGATGCGCGAACACACGGGCGGGAAGGAAGCGGCGGAAGCGGACAAAAAAGCGCAGTTGCTCACTTGGCTGGAGGAGGGGAACACGAACCAGTTATCCGCCGAGGTGCTGAGCCAGTATCTGGCGGCGAATCAACGCAGTGCGGAGAGTTTGCTGGCCGCGTTTCGCACCACGGGCGACAAGGAATTGCTGAAGGAGGCGCTGGAGAAGTATCCGGATGATCCGCAGGTGAATTTCACGGCCCTCTTCAACAGTGATACCCCGGAGGAACGTCGGCAACGGCTGGAGGCGCTGAAAAAGGCGGACCCGGATAATGCGATGGCGAATTTCCTCGCAGCCCAAGAAGCTTTCAAGGCGGGCAATACGGATCTGGCCGTGCAAGAGCTGATGGCGGCGAGCGGCAAGACGGGGTGGCAGGATTATTCGCGCGAGTTCACGCACTCGGCCGAGGAGGCCTATCGCGCCGCGGGATATTCGGAGGCGGAAGCCAAGGCGATGGCGGCGACGGGATTGCTCCTGCCGCAATTGCAGGAGCTGCGGGATCTGGGCCGGAAGGTGAATGATCTGGCGGGGCTGTATCAGCAGGCGGGGGATCTTGATTCCGCACTGGCCGCACGCCAGATCGGACTAAGCCTGGGTGAGCGGTTCACGGAACCAACAGCAGATAATTCACTGCTAAAGCAACTTGTCGGCATCGCGATCCAAAACCAGATCCTGGCATCCATGAACCCCGCCAGCCCGTATGACAACACCGGACGGACGGTGCAACAGGAACTGGAAGCACTGAAGCAGCAACGGGATGCCATCCGGGAGTTGGGCCAGCAAAGCGGGAGCATCTTCGCTACGCTGAACGAGCAGGAAATCGCCAGTTATTTTGACCGGCAAAAGATGTTCGGGGAGATGGCGACCATCCAGTGGTTGATCAGCCGACAGAAGAGGCCGTAAGCGAATGGGCCGAATGGTGGTAGAAGATGGATTCGAACCATCGAAGGCGTAAGCCAGCAGATTTACAGTCTGCCCCCGTTGGCCACTTGGGTATTCTACCGTGCCAATCCGTTCCCGTTGCAAGGGACGCGAATTAAGCCAAACACTCCGGCGCTTGTCAACCCGTGGTTCCTCCCCTATTTTCGCGCCCATGTTCGATTCGTTGACAGGCAAACTGCAGAACGTATTCCGGAACTTGCGCGGCTTGGGCAAGATCTCGGAGTCCAATATCGCCGATTCCTTGCGCGAGGTGCGCATGGCGCTGCTGGATGCCGATGTGAATTTCAAGGTGGCGCGGGACTTCATCGAAAACGTGAAGCAGAAGGCGCTGGGGCAGGACGTCATCCAGACGGTCCACCCGGGTCAGCAGGTGATCAAGCTCATCCATGATGAGATGGTGACGCTGTTGGGCTCCACGAACGCGGGCCTGAATGTCTCCGGGAATCCCGCCAACATCATGATGGTGGGTCTGCACGGCTCGGGCAAGACGACTTCCAGCGGCAAGCTGGCGCGGCTCCTGGTGAAACAGAACCGCCTGCCACTCCTCGTGGCGTGCGACGTGTATCGCCCGGCGGCCATGGACCAGCTCGAGACGCTGGGCAAGCAACTGGACATCCCGGTCTTCCTGATGCGCGGCGAGACGGATGTGCAGAAGATCGCGAAGGGCGCGCTGGAGTTCGCCAAGGCGAACAACCGCAACACGTTGATCTTCGATACGGCCGGCCGTTTACAGATCGATGAACCGCTGGTGCAGGAGCTGGTGAAATTGCGCGATCTGATCAAGCCGCAGGAGATCCTGTTGGTGCTGGACGCAGCAACGGGTCAGGAGGCGGTGAATGTGGCGACGCATTTCGACCAGGCCCTGAACATCACGGGTGCCATCCTCACGAAGCTGGACGGTGATGCGCGCGGCGGTGCGGCGCTGAGCCTGAAGACGGTGACAGGCAAGCCGATCAAATTTGCGGGTATCGGTGAGAAGCTGGATGATTTCGAGCCGTTCCATCCGGAGCGGATGGCGTCGCGCATCCTGGGCATGGGTGACGTGGTGAGTCTCGTGGAGAAGGCGGCGGAGGCCATCGACGAGGCGGACGCGAAGAAGCTCGAGGAGAAGATGCGGAAGGGCGAGTTCACGCTCGAAGACTTCCTCGATCAATTGCGCCAGATGAAGAAGATGGGTTCGCTGGAATCCCTCGTGGGCCTGCTCCCGGGCGGCAGCGAGATGATCAAGGGTGCCGACCTCTCGAAGAGCGAGAAGGAATTCCGCCGCATGGAGGGCATGATCTGCGCGATGACACTGAAGGAACGGCGCAGCCCGCAATTGCTGAACGCGAAGCGCCGGCAGCGCATCGCGAAGGGCAGCGGTGTCTCCGTGGCGGAGGTGAACAGCATGCTGCAGCGCTTCAACCAGATGCAGACGATGCTGAAGAAAATGGGCAAGTTCCAGAAGATGATCGGCAAGATGGGTGGCAAGTTGCCCCCGGGCGCCGGTGGCTTCCGCTAAGCCACAGCAAGATAGGGTATCGGGAACTGTTCATCCTAGGGAGAAATGGTGCGCGATACAGGGTTCGAACCTGTGACCCCCACCGTGTCAAGGTGATGCTCTACCACTGAGCTAACCGCGCACTTCACGAACGGGGCAGAAAAGAAGCCATAAGCCCGCCAGTTTGGCAAGCGAGTATTTCACGAGACAGCCCGGAAAAGAAAATGCGGCGACCCCCTGGCCGCCGCTTTCGTGAATGTCTTGGGACTGCTTATTCCGCCGTGGCTTCTTCCACAAACTTGATCGCGCGGCCTTGCGAGGCGCGCTTGCGGGCGTTCTCGTCGAGGATCTTCTTGCGCAGGCGCAGGTTCTTCGGCGTGG
>CAZRGY010000392.1:0-4439 GCA_964599715.1 uncultured Verrucomicrobiota bacterium
GTGCCACTTGCCATCACAAGACAGCGGACGGAGCACGACATCCGCCTGACGGCACGCTTCCTCGGCCACACGAATTTGCGCGCCGTGGACACTGCGCATCAGGTTGTCGAGAATGTTCCCCGGCGAGAAATAGTTGAAATGACGATTCAGGAACTGCCACACGGAGAAACGTTTTGGTGCGGCTTCCGCCTGCTCGCGTTCCAGATCACGCACGCACCGCAAGTAAGCAGGCGTCGGAATGGTGTTCACCGCGATGATATGTTCCACGCCCATCTCGCGCAGCACATCCACCGGCAACGGATCGGACACGCCGCCATCCACAAACGTCTCATTCCCGATCGAGACCGGCACGCACACGCCCGGGATCGCACTGCTGGCATGCACCGCGCTCGCCACCTTGCCGCTGGCGAAGACTGCCCGCTCCAGCGTATCGATATTCGTCGCCACGATGCGCAAGGGACGGACCATGTCACTGAAATGCGCTTCACCGATGGTGCGTTCCAACCGGCGCCTGACGGAACTGCCGTAGATAAATCCGCGACGCGGTGGAAAGGCGGGATCAAGCAGCTTGCAGAAACCCCAACGGCCTTTCACTTCGCCAGCAAGATCTTCGATCAGATGCCCGTCATGTCCATGCGCCCACAGCGAACCGACGTAAGCGCCCATGCTGCAACCGGCCACGACATCCACGCCGATGCCGTTTTCCTCCAACACCTGGATCACGCCGATGTGCGAGAGTCCTTTCGCACCACCGGAGGAAAGGGCCAGCCCGATACGCGTCCCGGCGATCTCGCGGGCGAGTCCGCGCAATTGGATTTCCCGTGCCCCACCGCAATCCCGCAGCACTTGCAGACTGCCCACGCCCTCGCTGGTCATGCGCCCATACAGGGCCGGGGGGTCGATCTCTTCTGTGCGGTAGAACAGCTCGGTGAAGCCATGAGCGCTTTCACCTTCTTCCAGATAGAGCAACGGTTTGAGGTGCGGTTTGCGCCCGGTGGCGAGGGCGTCCAATTCTTTGGTGATGAGGTGATAGTTGTAAACTTGGTTCGGCGACTGGCGCAGGAGTAGAAAAGCTTTATCTACCAAGCCCAGAACACTGCAGAGCACATCGGCTTTAAGTTCAGCAGAAGCCAGCAGCAGCACATGGCTGTAATGTTCACCCGCATGGCTTAGGAGCTTTTGCAGCGCGATGATCTCCTCCGCATCATCACCGATCGAAGCTTCCAGCCAATCACTGCCCTTGTGGGACGCATCAAGGAACTGCGTCAGGGCAAACTCTCCGTTTAGATGAGGCAGGGAACTCAGCCAGTCCGTGAGTCTGAAAGCGGCTTGGTGCGGGGTCAGGGAAATGACCAGCGGGCTGCGGGCCGTTTCGAGCCGGACGAGCCGGGCGACCTTGGCTGTGAGTTCCGCGATGGGCAGCTGGGTCGTAAGCGGAGCGAACGCGACCAGCGGTGAAGGGCCATTGGGCTGGGGCGGCGGGGTGAGGAGGTGGCCAAAACGATGCGACAGGGGGAGAATCTCCCTCGGCGCAATAGTTCCATGTAATGTTTTGAGCATTTCCGTCACCGCCATTGACGGTGAGCGGAACGGAACGCCTTGCGCGGACTCAGACGCTTAGAACCTCGGGCGTCCCCGGCTGACCGTCGCCGGCTTTGTTAAGAGTTATCACTGTAACTTGTGAGTCCATTGTATCTACTTATTCTGACGTTAACGTAAGCCTCTATGTTCAAATATCAAGTGATGGAGGGCAGATTTTTGCATTTTTTGCACGATTTTTCTCCATGCGAGTTTTAGCTGGAATCTGCATTCAATATTTCGGCTTGGTCACCAACCATTCATAGAAGCCGGGGGCACTCAATTCATCCCCGATCATTCGTCCGGCTCTCACCATCAGGTCCGGCAGAAGGATCAGCACCAAGGCCAGATCGATGCTGTTGGAATGACTGTGCGTGATGACTTCGACGAAGCCGTAGCGCATCCAGCAGAGCGTGGCAGCTTCTATGACGAGAAAAGCGCCGATGAGATACAACGACGCGATGGTCATTCCCCGGGTGTTAAGACCGAACTGCGTGAGGCGTTCTTCTTTGAATCGTTGCCAGAGCAGGCCGAGCAATGGTTGCCAGGGATAAGCGACCCAATTCACCTTAGCCGCCTTACGTTCCGTCATCTCCTCGGCCTCGCGCTCTGCGACGTAAGCCTCATCATACTGTATGCTCTGAGACGACTCCTGTTGATAATCCGCCGGCCAAGGGCGCAATTCATAGCAGACCGCGTAGGGTTTGCTGCCTTGGGTCCGGGCAAAGATGAAATACTTATCTCCGCGAAAAAAGACCGGCCTACGTTGGAATTCTCGGATATCCCACCCATCCATCTCGCGGATGGCGTGGATGTAGAGGCACCCAAGGCCAAACCGCACCTCATCCGGTCCTACGCGAACGGGATCAGGGTGGCGGGCCATAGGTTTACTCCGCGACGATCTTGATGGTGTGAGTCACCGGGACAAACACCGTCTTGATCTTTTCTGCCAGTGGCGTGCGTTGCGCTTCGGTCTTCGCGACGACGGCTTCCATGTCTTTCTTCGCATCGGCACTACGGAAATCTTTTTTGATCTGCTGCGTCTCGAAAGACTGCTTGGCCAGCACCGCGTCATCCACCTGCTTGAAAGCATCGCTGAAGGGGTTCGTGACGAAATCCGCCGCGAGATTCACGCCCTTGGCGAGCTGTTCCTTGGTGTAGGTGTGGCTCTCCGGACCCCAGGTGACTTTGTATTGTTTGGCCTTGCCGCCTTTGGCCACCAGCATGAAGCGGTTGAGGTCTTCGTTGAACGGCACCACCGTCATGCCGCCGCGGATGCTGCCATCCAGATTCTCAGCGCCAGTCCCGCAGAAAGGATAGCGAGTGCTTTTGAAGGTGAATTCGCCGTTCGCACCGCTGATGAAATCATGGCCCATGGAGGTCGTCGCCCTGTCCTTCTTCAAGTCCACCGTGAACGTGCCGATGTCGCCGTTCAATCCCATCGCCTTCAGGAAGGCATAGGCCATCACCACCTGGCCGGCCCAACCGGGATGCACGCCGTCTTTGCCCGCGATCATGAAGTCTGGTCCGTATTTCTTCTGCGCGAAGTAACCGCCGGTCAGCATCGGCCAATAAACGTCTGCAAATCCCACGCCTTCCTGTTTGGCCATCTCGATGCCCATGTTGCGGAGCTTGAGCAGGCTGAGGTTCAGATCTTCCACCGTGCCCGTCGCCGTCTTCACCCAGTGCGGCATCTTGCCGACCGGTCCGGGTGAGCCATGGATCATCCGTACGCCGTTGGCCTTGAAAGCCCGGATGATCGCGAGCGAGTTCGCGCGGTAATCCGCCCCGATCTCGTCCGTGTAGGGCACATAGCGATGATCGTTCATGCCGTAGCAAGTGGTGGCGAAATCCGGCTCAAAGCGCAGGCAGTCATTCGTCATGCGCTTGATGAACCCGGAGGCGCGTTCGCCGCTCCAACCATACTGACGCACTGTGATGCCCAGCTCCGGTGTGCAGACCGTAAGATACGTCTCCATGATGCGCGAATACATCTTCTGTTCCGTGATGGAGTCCCCCACGATGGCGAGTTTGTCGCCCTTCTTCAGTTGTAGCGTGGAAGGCGCCGCGGGGGCCTGGATGGCCTGGAACTTCTCGAATTCAGGAGCGTTCGGTTTGACCTCATACGACTGGGCATAGGTCAGGGAAACAAAAGAAAGCGCGAGCGCGCAGACCAGATGACGGGCGGAAAGAAAGCATGTGTTCACCCGGTCATCATCCGCAAGGCGGCGGGAGAGAGTCAAGCCAGCGCGCGGCTAGGCTTTGGACAACTTCTTGGCCACCAAACTGTTCAGGCTTTCACCAGAAGCCATGGCTTTCAGCACCAGGCGTTCATGCAATTCCGGGGCTACGCGCACCATGAATTTGCCGCTGAAATCTTTCGATTGTCTGGTTTCGGGCAAAGGTGTCCCTTCTTTCTGCAAGATCTCCACCCATTCTTCGGCCACTTCGCACAGTTCACGGTAAACCTTCACCTCATCATCACCATGCACTCCGCCGGAGAACAACAAGGGGCAACGTCCGATGAAGCACTTATCCTCCTCGCTCCATTCGACGAACTTTGGGTAACCCGCCGCCAATCTTTTGATTTCAGCCTTCGTCATGTTATTGCTCCGTTTCCTGGATTGCCCGCTTCACATCGCGCTCCTGATATGGCTTCGCATCATCGCCTAGCTGCCCGCTCAATGTGACCCTCAGCCTTTTGCCATGAGTAAAATTTCTATGGCTGCCTTTGCCACCCCGGTTCACAAACCCGGCGCGTTCCAGATCGGAAACAAGTTGGCGAATTTTTCGCGGCATCCAGTATCAAACTGATACCACTTTGAATTCTCCCGGTCAAATCCCCTTTTACTCAAACTTCG
>CAZRGY010000393.1:0-4431 GCA_964599715.1 uncultured Verrucomicrobiota bacterium
TCATTCGTGCTTGATTTACCCCTTGGCCCTGCGGGCCAAAAGATTCTTAGCGACGGCTTTTCAGGCCGCCGGCAAACGCATAAAGGAGACACGGTCACGTAGTGACCGCAGAATAACCCGGAGCATCCTCCCCTTACCTCCCGTCCAACCCTTCATGAAGCTCACTCCTTGGTTATTGTTGATGCCTTTGCTGACCGCCTGCCACACGCCCGACTACACCAAAGGCCAGCCCGCCACCTGTGAGGTTCACCACCTCGCGATGACCAAACGCACCGTGCCCATCGCCTACGGCATGATCCCCATGAGCAAAGCCGAAGCCGAACAAGGCGAATGGAAACGTCGTCAGGAACGATACCCCCACCCCGGCGACTGCCTCCCCGCCACGGACCTCAACTTCACCGGCGAAACCAAAGCCCGCATCTACGTCTGCCACAAATGCGAGCAAGCCATAGAAACCGTGGTAAGGACGAGTTCCACCTCGTCCCAAACCTCTCCTTGAGGCATTTGCCAATCAACAGCCGGAACATGGGAACACTGCCCCCTAGACTAACAACTCGTAGCCATCGACTCAGAGAGCGCTTTTAACCACAGCCTTACTCCGCCATGCTTTTTATACGGTAAATTTTCCCCTCCAAATTCTTTGTTCAAAACCGCTATAACAACCTCATCCGTCAACCCACTTTTAATGATTCCATCTATCTCATCCAAGCATCCTGAAACTATCTCGGCCGGATTGCTCTTGGCAAAATAACTGATCAGCTTCGATTCAACACCCCACTCATCAATCCAATCTTGGTGGTAATAACACGACATGAGGTAAGCCAATCTCGGGAATTTTCTTTTATACTCCATATCTCACAATGCTTTCACCGTCGCGGCATCATTGATTGATTGCTGGCCCGCCGGCGCAACCGGCTTCCTTCGTCATTCGTCATTTAGGCACCGCCCCCTGCCCCACCTTCATCGCCCCCGCCACCCTCGGCCTATACCCATTCCCCGCCTCCAACTGCGGATCCACCCCATACGTCCCGCCCTGTTCCGCTGACGGCAACGGTGGCTTCGCCGGTTGCGACGCCGCTTTGTGATACCACCAGTTCTCCGCGAACTTGAACGTATTGGCCTTCGTGTTCCCGCCAATGTTCAGCCACGCCCGCACCGGATTCTTCTCACACACGATGATGTTCTTCTCAAACACCCCTTTCGCGCACGGCACCATCCCCGGCTCATTGTTCTCCTGCAAGATGCGGAACACCCACGTCTCCGGATTCACGATCGTGTTATACCGCACCACTCCACCCTCCACCCCCGTGAACACAATGGGGGCCATCCCGCCGATGAAAAGATTTCCCTCCACCGTGATCCGCCGCGCTTCATACTTCGCATCCTTCGGTCGAAAATACGGCCGCCCCGTCGAACCGCCCAAGTGCATCGGCCGCTGCCCCGCATTGATGAACGTGCATCCCCGCACCGTGATATCCTCCGAGCCACCCTTCGTCTGCGGCCCTGTCGCTTGCGAAAAGCCGGCCTTTCCCGCAAACACACACTTCTCGATCAACCCACGATGACACCCCACCATATCGATCGCCTGCCCCGCCCAGCCGTTGATGCGACAATTGCGGATCGTGAAATCATCCACCCCCGAAAGCTTGATCCCGTCATTGTTTCCCGTCGGCCCGATGTCCGAGACCGACACATTCTCGATCGTGATATGGTGCGAAGATTCCCCGCCATCATCGAAGTTCAACCCATTCCCCTTTTGCCCCGACACCGCGATATGCCGCACCGTCAGATAAGCACAGCCGCGAAAATGGACCGCCAGACTGCCGCCCGTGAACTTCGGCGGCTGCGCCGGATTCGCCCCCTCGATGATGATCGGCGCCTCCTTCGTCCCCCGCGCTTTCTGCACAAAATGCCCGAACCCGTATTCCCCCGGTGCCAGCTTCAACGTCGTCCCCGGCTTCAACGCCCGGAGCGCCGCCTGAAACTCCTGC
Source organism: uncultured Verrucomicrobiota bacterium (assembly GCA_964599715.1). Classification (GTDB taxonomy): domain Bacteria; phylum Verrucomicrobiota; class Verrucomicrobiia; order Limisphaerales; family JAEYXS01; genus JAEYXS01. The sequence goes on from CAZRGY010000393.1 coordinate 1,992, forward strand.
TTGTTGTTCACCAGCCGGACATTCTCGGCACTATGCGACGTGAGCACGAAAGCAAAGCAGAGGCCACAAATCAAAATCGCGCGCAACAAGGGCATGCCCAACCTTGCCACAAACCTTTGCCATTCGCGAGTTCCAAAACCCGCAGTAACCCACGAACTGCCCGGCGTTAGGTAGGGACGGCGGCTTGCCCCGATTCAGTGTCGGGGTCCTCAGCCGTCCGCCGCCGAAGCAATGAATCTTACGAATCTCGAAGAATACGTGTGACGCCCAAAGCGATCGCTCACCCTCTCCTCTAACGAGGAGAGGGCCGGGGTGAGGAGTGAGAGCGCCCAACGTATAACCTCGCCCCCTCCACCGCCTCCGGCGTATTCACATTCATAAACCGCCACGCCTCCCTCTCAGTCACCGGCACTCGCTCTGCCTTCAACACCTTCGCCAGGCGCTGCAATGAAAACTCCCCCTTCACCCGTTGCGCCTCGACCATCTCCCCACACTCCCGCGTCAGCACAAATGGAAACCCCACAAACGAGCCCTGCTCCGTGAACACTGCTTTGGCTCCGCTCGCCTTCCACACTCGCACCAATTTCTTCAACCACGCCGCCTGAACGAACGGCATATCACACGAGAGAAACACCACCACCTCCGCCCGGCTCGCTAGCATTCCCGTAAGCACTCCTCCCAGCGGACCACACCGCTCCACCAGATCCTCACGGATCACTCGCACCTTCCACCCTGTCTCCGCTGCGGCTGCCCGCACATGACCCAGCAATGTCCTGCGCCCCAGCCGCACCTTGGCCTTGTCCATCCCCATGCGCGTGCTCAATCCCCCTGCCAGAATGCAAACTTCGCCCATGCTTCGTTTGGGTCGGGATGGATTCGTTTGTTTTGTCGGCAAAGACACTTGCTTGTAAACGCTTGAAAAAGAAGTGGTGGCTGGAGCCGGAATCGAACCGGCGACACGAGGATTTTCAGTCCTCTGCTCTACCAACTGAGCTATCCAGCCACAACGAAGGGCCGCAATTCAACTTGGCGATACCCCATTTGGCAAGGCATATTTACAGGAATTTCACCGACCCAAATAACTTGATTTTTGAGCTCATGAACCCCGTTTCCCGCCGTCATTTCCTGGCCCAAACCGCATTCGCCGCCGCCGGCACCGCCCTCCTCTCCGGTTGCCAGACCATGCCCACCACCTTGGCCAAGCGGCCCACCGGCAAGTTTCGCGCGGCCGTCATCGGCCATACCGGCCACGGCAATTACGGCCACGGTCTGGATGTCGTCATGACCAATCACCCCGAGGTGGAGCTCATCGCCGTGGCGGATGCCGATCCCGCCGGTCTGGCCAAGGCCAAAGACAAGCTCAAGGCCCCCAAAGCCTACGCCAGTTACCATGAGATGCTCGCCATCGAACGCCCCGACCTCGTGAGCATCGCCCCCCGTTGGACCGAGGAGCACGAATCCATGGCGCTCGCCGCCATCGGTGTCGGCGCCCATCTCTTCTCCGAAAAGCCCTTCGCCACCAATCTCGTGGAAGCCGACAACATCCTGGCCGCTGCGGACAAGGCGGGCAGCAAGATCACCGTCGCCCACCAGATGCATGTCGCCCCGAACATCGTCTATCTCAAGCAACAACTGGAACAGGGCCTCATCGGCGAACTCATCGAGATCCGTGCCAATGGCAAACAGGACAAGCGCGCCGGCGGCGAGGATCTGTTGGTGCTCGGCGTCCATCTCTTCGACCTCATGCGTCTGTTCGCCGGAGATGCCCAATGGTGCACCGCCCGCGTTCAGACTCAGGGCCGGGATATCACCGCCAATGACGGTCGTCGGGTGAACGAAGGCATCGGCCTCGTTGCCGGAGAAAATGTCTATGCCCAGTTCGCCTTGGCCAATGGCGTGAACGCCACCTTCATCTCCCGCCAGGAATATCTCCCGGTCGCCTACACCTGGGGCATGGACCTCATCGGCAGCAAAGGCGTCGTGAAGATCCAGGCAAACATCCCGCCCCGGGTCTTTCTGCACAAAGCAGGCAAGTGGTCGGACAAAGGCCAGGCCAACTCGTGGGAACCCGTCCCCGGCGATCCCACCATCGGCATCCCCGAGAGCAAACGCAACACCACCTATGGCAACATCCAGCTCCTCGACAGCCTCATCACCGCCGCCCGCACTGGCGGCCAGCCCGCCTGCACCGGTTATGACGGCATGAAAGCTGTGGAGATGGTCATGGCCGTCTATCACGCCGCCCTCAGCAAAGAACGCGTGGCCCTCCCCCTCAAAGACCGCCGCCACCCGCTCAAACTGAAAGCGTAGCGCAAACGCTGCCCTCGTAGCGCCTGCGTCCCGCAGGCCGTCCGCGCAGGCATCTCTGCCTGCGCAATGGTTTGCGTTACCGTATTGAATATCAACCCTGACCCCGCTTAAATCCCGCCATGCACCAACC
>CAZRGY010000394.1:0-4425 GCA_964599715.1 uncultured Verrucomicrobiota bacterium
CAGGTGATCACCCCGCGGCATCAGCGGTGCATCATATCCCGCGCCTTCGATCACGCCCGGAGCGCGACGCGCCACCGGCACTCCAGCCTCCAGCTTGCGATATGCCATCACCAACTCTTTAGCCTGATCACCGATTCTCTCCACATCATTCGGCAGCAACCCTTGCCTCACAAAGTAGTCCAGCAAAGCCCGCTGAGACTCTGTCATCGAACCGCTCTGCCACGCACGGACCGCCTCTGTGAGCACCGTTTGATACTGCTTCAATATATCCGCTGCATCCTTGGGCACGGCACCTTCACTTAACGCCAAGCCCGGCAAGACATCGTCCTTCGGCGGCGTGCTCGCATCATGAAAGACCACCTGCTCCACCCCGAACCACGAACGCCCCTCACGCGGCGTGTCATTCTTCGCGAGCGGACGTGTCAGCTCATCATATGTGCCGAACTCCAGATACGCCCACGACCCTTTGCGATACGCCGTATCGATCCGCACCCAGCCCGGCTCATCCTTCGTGAGGATCGCTTTCGGATAGATCGGGTTCATCGGTAGTGGATAGTTATCCACCATCACCCGCACCATCGCACCGCCTCCGCCCAGTGCCTTCACACTGATATAATCCGTCTCGATCTTGAATCGCGGCGACGTATAGAGCGCTCCGTGCTTTTGCGTGAGCAGATGCGAATACACGCCCGGCGCATAGATCCCCTCCACTACCTCGACTCCATCCGCATCGATCGCGAACTCGCCCGGCTTCGTCGCCTGCGCCGAAATATTCTGTCCATCGGCAAACCATTCGGCATCGCCACCTGCGGCAAGATTCCAGCGCGTGACATATCCGTTCGCCTTGTTCGGCTGCCGTGCCACCAGCTCCGCCTGCTGCCGTTGCGTCCAGGCCGTCCACTTCTCGGCGAACTCCGTGCCCTGCACCCCGTTGAACTTCACCCATGCGTGGAGCGGGTTGAACTCATTCCGTTGCGCCTCATCAAAAGCCGCCTTCTGTCCAGCCTTGCGCGCGGCCATGGCTTCCGCTTCGCGCTTCATGTTCGCCAAACGCTTCGACAGGCTTTCATACTTCGCTTTTTCCTCTGGCGTCATGGCTGCTAGCAAATCCGCCTTGCTCACTCCACCCGGCCCGGCATTGAAAGAAGCCGCTACATCCTCAGCGGACAATGCGTGATTATACAGTCGCGCTTCTTCGATCTCACCCGTCAGGAACGCACTGCCGCCACCAGTGTGCCTCCGCCCCACCAGCACATGCGCTTGCCCCGCCGCAAACGTCGCCAGTTCCTCCTGCTTGCTCGCCAGTGAATACGCTGTGCCGTAGGGCTGGCCATTCCGATAGAACGTCACGCGTCCGTCCGGCGCGTAAGTCAGCGCCACATGCACTGCTTCTTCTGGTTTCGCGCTCTCAGGCTGACCGCCCAAGGTTTGCGAGCGCTTGAAATTATTACTGCCCGGCACCCATTGCTTGCTCTCCTTTTCAGCAAACACGATCGCATCAAAAATCTTTCCACCGATGCTCTCCGTCGTCACCACTCCGCCCGCGCGTTGTTGGAGATTGCTGAGATACACCCACGCTTCGAGCGTTTTCTCGCGCAGATCCTGCTTCAGCGGCACGGACTCCATGAACGCATCGGTGCCATTCAAAATCAGCCGCCCGTTCTTGATCACCGCACCGCCACGCAATTCGCCATCCAACACACCGTTCAAGTCTTTCGCATCCCCCTCAAAACTCCATTGCGCCAGTGGCTGTGGCAGGTTGCTGGGCTTCTTCCCCCGTTCTTGCAAAACCCGCGCCCGTGCCGTTGCTTCGTATCCGGCCACCTCGCGTTCCAGATCGCGCAACGGTTCCGTCTGTTCATCGGTCCAGCCATTGCGATTACGCTCCAGCATGGCCGGCAGTTCATCCTTCACCGCGCTCAACCAGCGCTCGACCAGCGCAGATTTGATCTGCGTCTTCAAGGCCGCGAGTTCCGCTTGGTTTTTATTCAACACCTCCGGCGTATCCACCATCACTTGGGCCGGACGCGAACTGGCGAACACACCAAACATCGCAAAGAAATCTTTCTGGCTCACTGGATCAAACTTGTGGTCGTGACAACGCGCACAGGACACCGTCAGCCCTTGGAAGGCCTTTGTCACCACATCGATCTGGTTGTCCACCGTCTTCACCTGTTCATCCAGCGTATCGATCGGTTGGAACCCATGCTCGGTGAAGCGCAGGCTCGCGATGCCCAGCATGGATTCATTGATTCCTTCCGCCGCATTAAGCCGCGGATGCGGCAGCAGATCACCCGCGATGTGTTCCTTGATGAGCTGATCTACCGGCACATCCGCATTGAGCGCACGGATGAGATAATCGCGATAACGCCATGCCTCGCGGATTTCCGGATCACCCTCGCTGCCGTGCGTCTCCGCATAGCGCACCAGATCCATCCAGTGCCGCGCCCACTGCTCACCAAAGGCTGGTGAAGCCAGCAACCGGTCCACCACTTTCTCAAATGCCTTGGGGGAATTGTCGGCAAGGAAAGCTGCCACCTCTTCCGGCTTCGGTGGCAATCCCGTTAGTATGAAACTCGCCCGCCGGATGAGTGTCCGCTTGTCCGCCGGTTTTGCTGGTGACAAACCCTTTTCCTCCAGCTTTGCGAGGATGAAACGGTCCACCGGCTCTTTGGACCACTTGCCATCTTTCACCTTCGGCACCGGTGGATTCTTCACCGGCTGAAAACTCCACCACTGCTGCCGCACCGCCATCACTTCTGCCCATGAGCCCACCGTCGCATTCTCGCTGGGCGGATGATCGCGCGGGTCTGGTGCCCCCTTGTTCACCCAAGTGATAAGATCCGCGATCGCTGCCTCTGAAAGCTTCGCCCGCTTCTTGGGCATCTTCAGTTCGCTGTGTGTGTGCTGGATGGATTGGATCAACAGACTATCCTGCGCCTTGCCCGGGATGATGACCGGCCCCGATTCCCCACCCTTCATCCACCCATCGCGATGATCCAGCCGCAACCCGCCCTTCGGCTTCTGCGCTCCGTGACACTCGTAGCATTCCGACACTAATATCGGCCGGATTCTCTGCTCGAAGAACTCCATCTCCTTCTTACTCACCGTCGCTCCATTTACCGATGACCACACCGTCCCCGCTGCCACGAGGGCCGTCGCCACCATCGGTAATAGTTTGCGCGTGCTCATTCCAAAAACTTTCGTGCCGCTTCATCCGCCGCCGCAACCATCACCCGCCCAAACTCCGCGAATCGTGCCGCAGGTATGCGCGATGACGGCCCCGCGATCGTGATCGCCGCGATGGCCTGTCCGTGCTGGTTCAGCAGCGGTGCGGCCACGCAATGTATGCCGTCAAAATGCTCACCATGATCCACCGCATAACCATCCTTCCGGATACGTTCCAATTCCGTGCGCAATCCCTTGCGGCTGGTGATGGAATGGGCGGTATGTTTCTCCAGTTTAAGCTGCGTGAGCAACGGTGCCAGTTCATCTTCCGGCAAAAAGGCCAGCATCGCCTTGCCCGGCGCCGCGCAATGCACCGGCGCGCGTGAGCCCAAGTCCACGATGTATTTGAACGGATGCACCGAAGGCAATTGATCGATCACCACGCACTGGTCTTCTGCCAGGCAGCAAAGCTGCGTCGTCTCTCCGGTGATGGTCAGCACCTGCCGCATGGATTCCACCGCACATTCCACCAAACTTCGCGAGGTGGCTTGCGGCTGTCCGAGCAACAGCACCTTGCGCGTGACAAAAAACTTTTTCGTTCCCTCCTCTCGCCGCAGGTAACCCAACTCTTCCAACGCTGTCGCCAGCCGGAATCCTGAAGTGGCGGAAAGCTCCAATGCCGTCGTGAGTTCCACCAGCGTCGCTCCTTGCGGCTGACCCGCCAGGAATTCCAGCATCGCCAGACCTCTTTCCAGCGCGGGCACTCCCAAGTTTTTCTCCGCTTGCCGTTCAGCAGAAACAGCGGCACGACGGGTCGATGGCAACTGCAATTTCATAGGTGGAATTGATTTCATATATGAAAATCTCTTTTCCCTCCCCTGTCAAGCCAACCACTCTTCCGGCAGTGGGTCTCTTTGAACGGAGACGAAGCACTTCGCCCTGTGCTGCCGGCTTCCTGCCGGCAGTTCAACTGCGTCCGCCGAAGCATGTGGTGCTAAACTGACCCACCACCAATCTTCCTCATTCCCCCCTCGGTTTGGGAGTATAGCCTCCGACCAGAGCGGTGTTGTGGGTCGTCTGGTCGGAGGCGGGCCTTTCCTCCTAGGCGTCTGCTAAAATCATTTTTCTCGTTCTCCTCACACCTGCACTTCTCGATTTTCTGGGTTTGATGTTGGATGTTCGATGTTTCACCCTGACTTCATCCTTCTTAGTTCTCCATTCCCAGCGCCAGCCCCCTCTGCTCCATCCGCCGCGTCT
>CAZRGY010000395.1:0-4405 GCA_964599715.1 uncultured Verrucomicrobiota bacterium
CCGCGTGCTAAATGCCTGGCGCGGATACAATGTCGCTGCTGCCGAGAAGACGGCGGCGGACAAAGGCCGTGTCGCGGGCTCATTGGTCTCGCAAGTCATGGGCAGCCTGGGCTTGGATCGCCGTCGCGCCGAGGCGGAGATCGGCAAGGTCTGGAACCATCTCATCGATCCCCAGATCACCGCCCATGCGCAACCTACCGGTCTGAACAAAGGCACCCTCTTTGTCACCGTGGATAACAGCGTGTGGCTGGATGAGATCGTGCGCTATCGCCGCAAGGAAATCTTGGACCGCCTGCAAAACAGCTTCGGCAAAGAAACTGTCATGCGCATCTCTTTCAGGGTGGGTTAGGAGATGGAGCGGTTGGTCAGTGTCCCTGTTTGATTTTGCCCCAGCGGCGGAGCACCGCTTCGAGCTCGCGTGGGCGCACGGGTTTGGTGATGTAATCATCCATGCCAGCCTCCAGGCATTTTTCCCGATCGCCTTCCATCGCATTACCCGTGATGGCGATGAGCTTCGGGCGTTTTTCGTCGCTAAAGCGCTTCCGGATTTCCCGCGCGGTTTCATAGCCATCCATCACCGGCATCTGCACATCCAGGATGACCACTTCAAATGGATGATTCTCTAACGCCGTGAGAACTTCTTTGCCATTGGATGCAAGCTCTGGGCGGTAACCCATCTTCTGCAAGTAAGACTGGCCGACTTTCAGGTTAATCGGGTTGTCATCCGCCAACAGGATTCGCAATGGCATTTGCATGGCCAGGGTTTGATCCAAGCCAGCGCTTTTGAGCGGTCGACGGGTGTCGTCGGAATTGGCCAGTGCGCGAGTGAGTAAGTCGAATAGAGAGGAGCGTCGTGCCGGTTTGGCCAGGCAATGAGTGACGCCCAGTCCCTGCATGACTTCATCCGAGCTGCGCAGACGTTGATGAGAGAGTAATATCACGGGCAAAGATCTACCGGCGGGCAGGTCACGGATTTGCGCCACCAGTTTCTCTGCATCGATATCAGGAAGCTCCCGATCCAGTATCAGCACATCAGGCACAGGTTCCTGTTGCAGACGGGCCAACAATCCGGTCGCATCCGCTGCGAACTCGACGTCCATTCCCCAAGGGATGACCATCTTTCGCAAAGATTGGCGGGAAGCTTCATGATCTTCAGCCACCAGCATTCGCTTGCGGCTCAAAGCCGAGCCGACGCCCGTGACTGTGTCGTATGATTGGTTGGCTTCATCGACGCGGACGACGAAATGGAAGCGAGCGCCTTTCCCTTCATCACTCTCCACCCAGATCTCGCCGCCCATGAGCTCAGTCAGGCGCTTGCAGATGGCCAACCCGAGGCCGGTACCGCCGAACTGACGGGTGGTGGAGCTGTCCACCTGACTGAATGATTTGAACAGACGCCCCTGCTTCTCCAGAGGAATACCGATGCCGGTATCCCGGACGCAAAAGTGAAGGCCCTTGGGGTCCATGCTGATCTCCACAACCACTTCGCCATGGGCCGTGAATTTGACGGCGTTGCTGACGAGGTTCACGAGTACTTGTCGTAACCGGGTGACATCCCCGTACACCATCAAGGGCACTTCATCATCCGCTACCACCGCGAGATCGATGCCTTTCTCCGCTGCTTTCGGGGCGATCAACTCTAATGCTTCTTCCACACACGAGCGGATTTCCAACGGATGACTTTCGATCTCCAGCCGACCGGACTCGATTTTGGAGAAATCCAGGATGTCGTTGATGATGATCAGGAGAGATTCCGCACTGGTGCGGATGGTCTCAACAAAATCGCGCTGCTCCGTCGTCATCTCCGTCATGGCCAGCATGGAGGTCATGCCGATGACGCCATTCATCGGCGTGCGGACCTCATGGCTCATCGTCGCCAGAAATTCGGACTTGGCCTTGGTGGCTTCTTCCAGTTTTTGGTTCAGCGAGATGAGTGTGGTGTTGCTATCCACCAACTGCTGCTGGCTCTCGCGCAAGGCGCGGTAAGCTTCATCACGCTGCAACTGGCTGACGTAGCCGCGGGTGTGATACCGTATCCGTGCGATCAATTCGATCCGGTTGGGTAATTTGACCAAGTAATCATCCGCCCCGGCCGCGAAGGCCTCACTTTTCGTTGCCGCCTCGTCTTGGATGGACAGCACGATGATGGGAACGTTATTGGTCTTGGGATCTTCACGGAACTTTCGCACCAAGGTGATTCCATCCATCTCAGGCATCACCAGATCCAACAGGATAACGGTCGGTCTGAGTTGCAGGGCGAGTGCATGCGCTTCCTTCGGATTGGCGCAATAATGGAAATTGATATCCGGCTCACCTGCGAGACTACGGCGCACGGCTTCTGCGATGATGGATTGGTCGTCCACCAACAAAACCATGGTTGGATAATCCGTAGGCCCCCTCATAGGTTGACCTTAGTTTTAACCGCCCCAGTTTGCGAGTTGTTTTACGTCGAACTGGTAAATTATCGGCTAGCGTCCCCGGCCTCCGGAACGTGGCTGGCGACGGGACTGGCCGCGGGCGGGCCGCTTCAAGCGACTGAGTACCCGCTCGGCTTCTTCCTTGTCGCCCTGGAGTTCGAGCAGTTCAGCCAGTTGCCTGGTTGCCTCGGCGTGATTTCCGTCGAGTTGGATCACCCGGCGATAGGTGGCCATCGCCTTGTTCGCATCGCCTTGGGCATCTTGCAGCAGGCCCATCAGGTAGTGGGCGTCGGCATCGGAAGAACCACCGGCCAGCAGGCCGCGCAGTTTGGATTCGGCTTCGGCCATCTCACCAGTGTCCGCGAGCTTCTTGATCTGCTCCATGATGGAGACGGTATCCTCTGGAGTGGCGGCCCGGCGTGGAGCACTGGGCTCCTTGGGCTTCTCATCCTTTGGTTTATCGCCCGAGCGCGGTGTCCGTTGGCGTGAACCCCGGCCGCCCCGCTTGGGATTTTCTTGGGCCTGAGCATCTTGGCCATCATCGGCGGGTTTATCCTCTGGAGTTTCTTCGGCGGTCGGTTGGTCGGCAGATTCCGTGGGCTTCTCGGCAACCGGTTCAGATTTGGCTTCCGCGGATTCTTCGGTCGGGGCAACCGCCTGCTCGGCTTTAGATTCTTCGCCCTTATCGTCGGACGTTTGTTTTTCGTCCTGCTGCGGTTTCGGCTTCGGTTCCTGACGGGGTGGCGCCTGGCGGAAGGCGAACGCATGCGGGATACGCAAGGTCCGGAACCCATTGGCCAGAAAGATGCCACCTTCACCGGCGGCTACAAAAATGATGCCGTCCGGCTTCAATATCTGACGCAGGTGCGCCAAAGCCTTGGCCTGATCCGGCCGCGCAAAGTAGATCAGCAGATTGCGGTTGAAGACAAAGTCGTAAGGCTCACCGCTGAAGACCGTTTCCAGCTGGAGCATGTTGCCTTGCCGGAAGTTCACCAGACTTTTCCATTCGGCCGTCAATTGCCAGGTGTCCTCGCCGGCCGCCGTGAAGTTTTGCTGTTTGAATTCTTCGGTGGCCTTGCGGAAGGCGGTGGTCGGGTATTCACCTTTTTGCGCCGCCGCGATCGCCGAGTGGCTGATATCGATGGCATCCAGCACGAACTGATCGGGCGTGACTCCCGCGCCGACCAAGGCCGCCGCGATGTTATAAGCCTCCTCACCTGTGGAGCAGGGGAGGCACAGGATGCGCAGCTTGTTTTCCGGATTCTTTTTGAGCCGGTCCTTGGCCAGTTTCACCAAAGTATCGAACGCGGCGGGATCACGGTTGAACCACGTCTCGGGCAGGGCGGCAGCTTCCACCAGCCGTTGCCGTTCTTCGGCATCCTGCTCCAAGCGATGTTGATAGTCTTCCGGTTGGGCCAGGTTCAGCGTGCGCATCCGCTCTTCGATAAAGGCGGTGATGGCGGGGTGCCCGGCCGGACGCAAGGTCAGGCCGCTGGCTTGCTGGATGATCAGGGAGAAAGGTTCGAGATTCATGCCACCTCCTGTACGTTCTCCGCCATAACGGATGGTTTCAGGATGGGCGAGATTAAGGCATGGCAGGCATGCGCGGAATTACATCTAAAAATTAACATTGGTTTCTGTATGCGCTTCAACGGAGGAATGCCTGGCTGGGGGACATGCAGGCAATCGTGATGAATGCAGCTTCGTTCTGTTGGTGGTTGACCGGATGGGCCGGCCGCCGGCTATTCGATACTGACGCCTGCGGCACGCATTTCCTCGATCGCATTCTTGGAGTCATCCGGTTTAAGATTTACGCCCCGGCAACCTGCCGTCACAAGGTGGACGTTGAAACCGACATGACAGGCATCCAAAGCTGTGAATTTCACACAGTAATCGGTTGCCAGTCCGGCGATGTAAACGTCGGTCACACCTAGCTCTTTCAGGTAGTCCGCCAACCCGGTGGACTTGCGGTGGCCGTTGTCATAAAG
>CAZRGY010000396.1:0-4400 GCA_964599715.1 uncultured Verrucomicrobiota bacterium
CATCAGGCGGGCGACTTTGCCGCCGAAGTAAAGGCCGAGCGCCAGTGTGGGCAGCACCGCGTGCAACGGCGTCTCCCACATGCCTACCGGAAACATCCCGAAATGGATGGCGAATATGAGCACGAGCAGCGGTCCTACGACAAAGCCCGGGATGCAGATGGCCAGCAAGGCGATGAAACTGCCGCCGTAATCCAAGACGCCGCCTTTCTTCACTGCCGTGATAAATCCGAGCGGGATACCGAAACCCTGCGCCAGCAAGAAGGCCATGATACCCAAGGTGAGCGATACCGGCAGACCTTGCGCGATGATGTCATTCACCGAGTGGTTGCGATATTTAAGCGAAGGGCCAAAGTCGCCCTTCATCAGGTTCTTTAGATAAATCCAGTATTGCTCGAGCAGCGGTTTGTCCAAGTTGTACTTGGCTTTCAGGTTGCGCTCGATCTCCGGCGAGGCCGGAGCGCGCTCCTTGTCGAATGGGCCACCCGGAGCGATCCGCACCAGCATGAACGCCAGGAAGCTGATGATGAGCAGCAGCGGTATCAGAAAGACGATGCGCTTCAGGTAATACATGGCTAGGGCGAGGCGGCCAGCTTCTGCGTTGAGGGACGGCTGGTGCTGTGGCCTTCCTTCCGGCGAAGGTTCCAGAGGGGGTGTTCATCGAGCAAGTTCTGATGCACGCCCTCGACCTTGGCGGGATCAAAGATATTCACGCCCACATAAAAGAACAGCGGCGCGATCGGCAGGTCTTCGCGGATGAGCAACACCTCGGCATCGTGCAGTATCTTGGCCCGTTTTGTCAGGTCACGTTCCTGGTTGGCCTGTCGGATAAGTTCGTCGTACTTCGGATTCGACCAGCCGGTGCGGTTGTTGCCGTTACCGCTCATGAACATGTCCAGAAAGGTGTTCGGGTCCACATAATCCCCGATCCAGCTGCTCCGGCTGATGTCATACTGCATCTTGCTCTGGTCGGAGAGATAGACCTTCCACTCCACCTGCCGCAGTTCCATGGTGATGCCCAGCTCCTTCTTCCACATGGCCTGCAGCTCCACCGCGATCTGTTTGTGCATCTCGCTGGTGTTGAACAGATAGTTGAACGTGGGGAACCCCTTGCCATCAGGGAAACCGGCTTCGGCCAGAAGTTTGCGGGCCAGATCGATGTCGCGCCCCAAGCCTTCCGGCGAAGTGTAGCCTTCCATCCCGGGCGGGGTCAGGCAACTGGCAGTCTTCTCACCGCTCTTGGTGATGTTGTTCACCAGGCGCTCCTTGTCGATGACGAGGGCCAGCGCCTTGCGCACGCGCACGTCATTGAACGGCGGCTTGGTGACATTGAAACGGATGAAGTAGGTGCCGAGGTAATCGTAGGTATGGACGTAATCACGTCCTTTGAGCACATCCATCAATTCGCTCGGGATGAGGTTTTTATCCCAGATGATGTCCGCCTCACCGGTCTCGTAGAGATTGAGCGCCGTGGTGGCCGACTCGGCGGGCAGCAGGTCGATGATCTCGTTCTGGATGTTCTTGGCATCCCAATAGAGCGGATTCTTGCGTACCCGGATGCGGTCATGGATGTGCCAGAAATCGAGGGTGTAAGGGCCGCTCGTGGGCAAGGGACGTTCCATCAACCAACGATCGCCATGCTTCTCGATGGATTGACGCGGGACGACAGCCAGCGTGCGGAAGGCGCAAAGATCGAGGAAGAACGGAGTGGGGCCTTCCAAATCCACCTTCACCGTATGCGCATCAAGCGCGGTCACCCCGACATCTTCTTTGGTAAAGACCTTGCCGGTGGCGCTGTTGGTCTTACCGGTATTGAAGCCCTCACCATTCTTCACGTAGTAGAGCTGGCCGGCGTAATCACTGGCCGTGAGGGGATCCAAAGCACGGCGCCAGGAGTAAACCACATCCTCCGCGGTGATGGGCTCGCCGGTGGACCAGACGGCGTTAGTGCGGAGGTAAAAGGTGTAGGTCTGGCCATCAGCCGAGATATCCCAACGCTCGGCGATAGCAGGAATGGGTTTGGCGTTCTTGGGATTGAAACGGGTAAGCCCCTCAAAGAGCGCGCCCGCTACGCGACCATCCGGCTGGCCGGTGACGATAGCGGGGTCAAGTGATTCCGGTTCGGCCCCGTTCATGATGATGAGGTCCGCCCGTTGCTCCTGTTTGCGGCAGCCGGTGACCAGCAAGACCAACAGAACGCAAGCGGTCACGGCCCAGTGCCGGATACCGGTCATTTGCTTGGTGCTGGCAGTCACGATAGCCATGGAGATTTCGCGCCCCAAGTTAAGACGCTCCCTTAACCAAGCGCAAGCCTTACACCCAACGAGGCATGGATTGTTCACGCGGTAGTGCTGGAGGCACGACCTGATGGTAGCCGTGGACGTAGTCCACGGAACACCGCGTCGAAGTATTTCGCGTCACGTAGTGACGCAATGAGGGAGCAAACGGCGATTCATCAAGCGTCACTACGTGACGCGGTTGACCGAGGGGACGAGAACCGTGGACTGCGTCCACGGCTACCATCATTACGTGCCGCTGGCACTCAGAGAATCACTCCGCTTTCGCCTTGGCTTTCTTGGCTTTCTTGGCTTTTGCTTTGGCCTTGGGTTCCGGCTTGGGCCAGGGCTTGAAGACGCCGCCGTAGCTGTCGCGGAGTTGGTCGGTGCGCTGGCGCAACTGGGCCAGCACTTTGGCATAGGCCGGGTCATTAATGAGGTTGTTCACCTCTTCGTAATCCGTCTGGTGATCGTAGAGCTCTTCCACGACGGGTGTCTGCTCGAACCAGCGGATATAGGACCAGCGTTCGGTGCGGACACCTTCACTCTTGGGGATGTTGTGGCGGTCAAAGAGGTGTTCGTAGAAGAAATCCGTGCGCCAATCCACGGGAGCCTTGCCCTGGATGAGTGGGATGAGGCTGCGGCCTTGCATGAGGGAAGGCACTTTCACCCCAGCGTAGCTCAAGATAGTCGGGGCGAGATCCACGTTCAACGCCATGAGATCCACGGTCTCACCGCGGCGGATGGCCGGGAGCTGCGGATCCATGATGATCATGGGCACACGCACGGAGTGTTCGTAGAGATACCACTTGTCCGCGAAACCGCGCTCGCCGAGGAAGTAGCCATTGTCGCTGGTGAAGACGATGACGGTGTTCTCCGCCAGACCGCGTTTGGCCAGTTCCGCCCGCACCTGACCGATGACGCGGTCCACGCCACTGATCATGCGGTAGTAACCCTTGACCATGTCCTGATACTTGCCGGTCTCATCGAAGCGCCAGTGGTAACGCACGCGGCTCTCGGAAGTTTTCAGAAACTCGGGATTAGCCTCGAAGTATTCCGGAGCCATCGTCTTCACCTCGGGGATGGTGACGTTGTCATAGAGTCCGTCTTCCGTCTTGGGCCAGATGTATTGGCGCTTGTCGTTATCCTCGGCGTGCGGCTCGTTGAAGTTCAGGGACAAGCACCAGGGCTTGGACTTGTCCACGGTATCGAGGAAAGCCACGGCCTTGTCGAAGGCGATATCGGTCAGATGCTTCTCCGAGCCGTCCGGCATCTTCTTGAAGTAAGGATTGCGGTTCAGCGGTTCGTAGTAATCGAACATGTCCTTCTCGCGACCGGCGGAGACGCCCACGCCAAATTTGCCGATGAAACCCGTGCGATAGCCCGCCTGCTTCAACTGCACGGGATAGCTGATATCCGTATGGGCATCCTGGATAGGCGGCGTGCCGAAGGTGTAACGGTGCGTGCGCTCATAAAGACCGGTGAAGAGCGAAGCACGGCTGGCAGCGCAGATGGCAGTGGTAACAAAGGCCTGGCGGAAACGGATGCCATCCTTGGCCAAGCCATCCATGTGCGGCGTCTTGATGATGGGATTGCCCGCGCAACCCAGCGCATTCCAGCGCTGGTCATCGGTGAGGATGAAGAGGATGTTGGGCGGCTTGGCGGAAGCAGCCTCCAGCCGGGCCAGCAGCGACAAAGCCAAAAACAAGGCGCAACTCAAGATACGTGACATGCGGGACATGAAGGATAGATAGCAAAGGCGGCAAGGGAGGGCAAAAGGATTTGCTGGGGCGGGAATGCGTTGTGAGTGGGCAGTATCGTCAGATTGATCAAACCCTACGACAGCTTCGTACCATGGCCCGCTGAGGCCAGACGGGCCCTACCACCTCACGGTTTCCCAACCGCTAGCATGCTTAGAATGGTTCGGGCAATGGGTTCATTGCCAGCGGGATCAGGATGGACGCCGTCTTTTAGGAGACTGCTATCCGGAATGACGCCGAAGAGGGTGACGAAATCGCACTTCTCTTCTTTTGCCAGTTTCTCGAATGCGGCACCGAGTTCCTTCAGTTTGCCTTCGCGCTCATTGGCGATGGGTTTGGTGGGGCCGAGGGCTGCCTTGTTGATATT
>CAZRGY010000397.1:0-4379 GCA_964599715.1 uncultured Verrucomicrobiota bacterium
TTCAGCAGCTTCTTGCGCTCAGCGGTATCCGAGACGTAGTTGATCGCCGCCGTCTGCAATACTGTGGCGACTTCCTGCGCCGTGTTCGGCAAGGCCGTATCGGGGCAGGCCGTGATGCACTCCATGCACTGCGTGCAGTTCTCGGCGATGTAAACCGGCGTCTCGCGGCGGGCCACATACTTGGACTGCGTGGCCCCCGTGCCGGCGCCCATCACACCCACCGAGGCAAGTGCGCCAGCGGGCTGGTGATAACCCATGCCGCAGCGGAACTCGCTGTCGAACTTCGCCAGCGATTGCACCGGTGTGCGGGCCTGCTCACCGGGCAGCGGGATGGATTTCAGCCCGTTGCCCATCGGCACACCGGCTGTGGAGAGGATGTTATGCTCACCCAAAGGTTTCAGCGGCGCATTGCGCATGCTGGAGCGGTCCGCGTCATCGATCTCGCCATGCTTGATCTCGACGACTTGCGAGAAGCCCTGCGTCATGACCTCCATGTTGGAGGCGACCACTGCGTCACCGAAGCGCGCGAACTTCTTCTCGTACTGCTTGCGCACCACGGAGGTGAACTGCTCTTCGTTGATGTCGAAGGTCTGCAGGAACGGCGATACGCGGAAGAACGCACCGAGGAAGGAATTGCCCTGCATACGCAGTTGCAGTTCCGGCTGGTTCGTCGCTTTGCGCGCGATGGCGAAGCCGGGCAGGATGAACACCCGGATATTGTTCTCTTTGACGAATTTGCGGTGATGCGCCGGGATGCGCTGCCAGGCGACCTCAGGCGTGTCGCTGGATTCCCAGACGAGACAGCCGCCCTTCTTCAAGCCTTCCAGCGGATTCGTATGCGTGAAGGCCTTGGGATCGCAGCACAGCACCACGTCCACGTGGTTCAACTCGCAGTTCACACGCACGCGCTGCGGCGCTACTACGAGATAGTAATTCGTCGGCGCACCCTTCTTCTCGGAACCGTACTTCGGGTTCGCCATGATGTTCAGCTTGTCCTTCAGCGTGCCGTCCTCGTCATAGACGGGGTCGCGCTCGGAGACGAACTTGCCGAAGTCGCCGATGATCGAGCCCAGGTTCTTGCCCGTGGTGATCATGCCCCAGCCGCCGATGGAGTGGAATCGCACGGCGATGGACTTGTCCGGCAGCAGCGAAGGCGTGTCCTTGCTGATGACCGCGTAAGGATGATCCACACCGAGGACGAAGAACGTCTCGCCGTCTTTCGCAGTCTTGCCGTCCTTGCGGGCGGTCTGGCCCACGGCGAATTCGTAAGCGCCGAGCGTATGTTCGGGGCGGAAATCGCGGGAACCGATGCCGTAGGAACCACGGAACAGGCGCGGGGTCTCTTCGGGCGTCAAAGCCGGCAGGGAGCCGCCGAACTTCGCGGCCTCATGCGCCTTGCCGATGGCCACGCGGATGTCGCGCGCCAGCGGGTTGTCACCGGCCAGGCTCTCGTCCGTGCGCTCGATGATGATGACATTCTTCTTGCCGCGCAGCGCATTGATGATGGCCGCCTCGGGGAAGGGCCGGATCACGTTGATATGGATGCTGCCGACCTTCGCATTGCGCTGGTTGCGCAGGTAATCGCACGCTTCCTCGATGTTTTCCGCCGCGCAACCGAGCGAGACGAACACCGTGTCCGCATCCTCCGTCTTGTATTCGCTGATGAAGCCGTAGTAACGGCCCGTCAACCGCGCGAACTCCGCGTAGGACTGCTCGAGGAAACCGAGGATGTATTCGTTGAAATTGTTCCGGCGCGCCACCACACCGTTCATGTGATGCTCCTGGTTCTGCACCGGTCCCAGCAGGATCGGGTTCTTCAGGTCGATCATGATCGGCACCCGACGGCGTGTCGGGCCGAAGAGCTCCTTCTGCGCGGGCGTCGGGCATTCGATCTGGTCATCCGGTGCGCCGAGGAATTCGCGGAGCAGTTCCGCTTCCGGCGCCAGGTAGGTCCGCTCCGAGTGCGTCGTGAGCATACCGTCCTGGATGTTCATGCCGGGGTTCAGCGCCAGCTCGTTCGCTTTGCGCAGGATGATACCCTGGTCGGCGGCCTGCTGTGCGTCCTTCGCCATCAGCATCGTCCAGCCCGTGTCCAGCGCGGCGTAAAAGTCATCGTGACCGCAATGCACGTTCAGCGCGTGCTTCGTCAGTGCGCGCGCGCCGACCTCCAGCACCATCGTGGAGAGCTTGCCCGGCGCGTGGTAATACTGCTCCATCGCATACACGATGCCCTGGCCGGAGGTGAAGTTCACCGTGCGCTTGCCCTGCACCGCGTAAGAGGTGGCCCCGCCTTGCGCGGCGTGCTCGCCTTCCGTCTCCACCGCGATCTTCTGCTGGCCCCAGACGTTCAGTTCGCCTTGGGCAAAGGACTGCTGGTAGATCTCGCCGCCCTCGGTGGAAGGAGTGATCGGGTAAAACACGCCGCCTTCCGTGATGCGCGTCTCCACCCACTGCGTCACCAGTTGGTTGCCATTACACGTCACCCGGATGCCGGGGTACTTGGGTTTGGAACGTCCTGCGGCGGCAGTTTTGGCTGCCGCGGCGTTTGCATCTGCGGTGGTATCGATGGCCATAATGCTTATTCTTTTAATGCCACCCTCACTGCCGGCTCCGGGAAGAGACGATGCCTTGCCCGTTACGTACGGCTTGAAGGTATCGCTCAACCTACGACGCCCGAAAAAAAGACTCAAAGGAAAAGAGTACCCGATTTGCCTCTTTCCACTCGTCGTCGTTCCCGTTCTCGTCGTCGTCATCCTCATGCTTGCCATAATTATCCCTTAACTCGTTGCCCCCGTTGACCCTGCACTCCCATTTTCGCGTATTTGCCGTGTTTCGCGGTTTCTCTCTTTACCCCCATTTCCCCTTTCGATGTTGGACGTTGGGCGTTCGATGTTCGATGTTTCCCTACATCCTCCTTTCGCCCCTTTTGGCGCTTGGCCTCTTTCCCTGTCCATTCTCTCTACCATGGCCACGAGAATGGCGCATTTTTTAGAGATCTGTTAGCACTACGCTCGCTATAACACGTACAACTACACAAAATTTCAAAAAACCTCTTGGGGGCTGCTGGGGAGCGTGCCCGCCTCGGGCGCAGCGAACCGCGCCCTCGCGGTTCGCCGGGCGCTGATAAACCGGCTCACCATCTGGTTTTCCCGACCACGCCCGGGTCCGGCGCGAGGGCGCACCGAACCACAGCCGGGGCGGCTGCGCTCCCTCCCCCGCATCCCGAAGTGATACCCCCGGTCAAGTAATCCCACTCGCCGACAGGCCCCGGCCGCTGTCCCAGCCCGGAGGGCGTAAGAAAATAGCCCAGCGATTTATCGCTGGGTAGCCGCCACCAAGCCCCCCAAGTCCCATCAGGGACGGCAGAACCCGCCATCCCTCTTGCTCTGGCTCCTTGACCTGTTAAGCTCAGAGACAAGGAATAAGCACAACAAACCCTCTAACTCGCCTGAGCTATGTCTGAAAAACCTGAACTGATCCTCGGCCGGGACCCGTTGCCACCGCATGTGCAAGCCCTGCTGGACCTCACCCGTGAAGCCTATCCCATTCCTACTTTCCGGAGTTGGCTCAATGACCATGGCATGCAGATTGGAGTCAGTATTGGTTGTATTTCCACAGCTTTGCAGTGCTGGTGGGTCGATTCGTCATACTCTGCCTCCATGCTGTTTTTCGTGGCCTTGACGGTCATTTTTGTAATGCATGAGGTCAGCGAACATAAAGCCCGTCAACGGCTCCAACTCGTGCTGGAAGTCCTCCGCCAGCAACCCGCCCGGCCGCAAATAAAGGAAACGGCAACCGGCACAGCCACATCAGAAACCTAGCCCCCCATGCCCCGCTGCCTCCAATGCCAGAGTGAACGCGTGACTAAGGGCAAGCTTGTCGAGCCACGCAGCGGTGGACCTGCGCAATTTCGCCCCGAAGGCATGCGTGATTTTGCCCTCACCTTCAACCAAGGCCCCGATCTCATACCCGGCGCTCACGCCTGTTTGGATTGCGGCCTCGTTTGGGGCAGCACAGACAAAACAGAACTGGCGGTCTTTTTGAAAAGACATTGCGATTGATAACCACCTTTGTGACCTCCGAACTCCAGATCACCGCCACTAATTTAGATCCGGTCGCCATCGCCAGGAACCTGCAACTCAAAGGCACAGTGGACGCTGACGGCTGGCATTTTCCCATGCCTTCCCGCTTGCAAGGCAAGCCGGCGGAGCAGCACCTCCGCCACTGGTGCAACCTGCTCGCCAAGCACAAGGAAGGTAAGCGCGCGCTGGAACGGATGAAGCATAACTTCACAATTTGCCTCCAGCTCCAAGTCGGTGAACCTTTTACGATTACTGCCGAACTGATTGCGGAACTGGCACGTCATCACTTGGCGCTGA
>CAZRGY010000398.1:0-4375 GCA_964599715.1 uncultured Verrucomicrobiota bacterium
CAGATCCGTTGGTTTCACTGTTGAGTCAATGCGGTCGGAAGGTAGCGAGACCGGTTTCACCGGTGTTGTTCCTCGGACGCTGCCGAACGCAGGTCCATTAACAGGCGTTACCCCAAGGGTTTCAACAGGAAAAAAGCGATTGTCGCGGATACCTCTTGCGCAATCTGGAATGAACCTTTTTCCTTCTGAGGTGTTCCAACTGTGGGTCTGAAACCTTTTCCGGCCCCCTAAATCGCCAATATTGTTAAGCACATGGCCCGTAAAAAGCGTTCTAAAGGCTGGTGGATATTTCTTGGGATTGTCGTTCTGGGCGGCGGTCTGGGGTGGTGGAAACATACTCACAAGGAGGAAGCCCCGATAGAGATACAAACCGAGAAGGTGCAACGACGTGACCTGACCGAGCTCGTGGTGGCCACCGGTCGTATCCAGCCGGTGCTCCAGGTGAAGATCAGCCCGGAGGTCAGCGGTGAGATCATCGAGCTGCCGGTGAAGGAGGGGCAAGTGGTGAAGAAGGGGGAGCTGTTGCTCAAGATCAAGCCGGACTTCTACGCAGCCAATCGCAATTCTTCGGATGCCAACCTGAAAGCGGTGCTGGCGAACAAAGATCTTTCGGCCGCGAATCTGGAGAAAGCCCGCTTGGAATATGATCGCAACCGGGACCTCTTTAAGGCCGAGTTGATTTCGGAATCGCAGTTTTTGGAGGCGAAAACGGCTTTTGACGTAGCCACTGCCCAACTGAACGCCGCCAAACATCAGGCCGATGTCGCCCGGGCATCACTTGCGCGGGCAGAAGAAGAACTCTCCAAGACAACCATCTACTCGCCCTTGGATTGCGTGGTGACGAAGCTGAATTCCCAAGTCGGCGAACGGGTCGTGGGCACCGCGACGATGGCGGGCACGGAGGTCATGACCCTTTCCAACTTGGAAGAGATGGAAGCCCGGGTGGACATCGGAGAGATCGATGTGGTGTTGATCGCTGTGGGGCAAAAAGCCCGCTTGGAGGTGGATGCTTTTCGCGACCGTAAATTCACCGGTGAGGTGACTGAGATCGCCAATACCGCCAAGACGACTTCTCAAGGCACCCAGCAGGAGGCGACTCGTTTCGAGGTGAAGATCCGGGTGTTGGAGAAAGAAATCTTCCGGCCGGGCATGTCAGTGACGGCGGAGATCGAGACACGTTATCGGACCAATGTCATCACCGTGCCTTTCCAGAGCGTGACGACGCGTCCGCCGAAACCGGGAAGCACCAATACGGTGGCTACGGCGACAACCAATGCTCCTGCCGCCAGCAAGAAGGACAAGGAGAACGCGAACCGACCCATTGAAGTGGTTTTCTTGAAAGAAGGCGACACGGTGAAAATGGTGCCAGTGAAGCGGGGCATCAGTGACCAGCAATATGCGGAGATCACTGAAGGACTGAAGGAAGGCGCGGAAGTGGTCTCTGGCAGTTACAAGGCCATCAACCGTGACCTGGAGGATGGTAAAAAAGTCATTATCGGGACTGGCACCGGTTCCCCTGATGTGAAGAAGCCTTGAGCCAGTCTAGCCGCCATGAGCCTCATCCGTCTTACTGATCTCACGCGTCATTATGATATGGGCGCGGAGACTGTCCACGCGTTGCGCGGGGTGTCGCTATCCATCGAGCGGGGGGAATACGTCGCCATCATGGGCCCGTCCGGTTCCGGCAAGTCTACGATGATGAATATGTTGGGCTGTCTCGATACGCCCAGTTCCGGCCGGTATGAACTCAACGGCACGGATGTGAGCGAGATGGATGATAATGACCTGGCTGAGGTCCGTAACCGGGAGATCGGTTTCATCTTTCAAAGTTTCAACCTCCTGTCACGGGCTACCGCGTTGCGTAATGTGGAATTGCCCATGATCTATGCGGGCGTCCCGGCGGATGAACGGCATGAACGGGCCATGGCTGCGTTGACCCAAGTAGGGTTGCAGGATCGGGTCGAACACAAACCCAATGAGTTGTCCGGTGGTCAACGTCAGCGGGTGGCAGTGGCCCGGGCACTGGTGAACAACCCGTCCATCCTGTTGGCGGATGAGCCGACCGGTAATCTCGACTCGAAGACGGGCAAGGAGATATTGGCGCTCTTCAATGAGCTGAGCACCAAGGGGAATACCATCATCGTGGTGACCCATGAAGAGGCCGTGGCGCGGCATGCGCGGCGCATGGTCCGTATCTTGGACGGATTGATCGCCAGTGATGAGGTGCTGGTGAAGGACTAGTGGATGAGACTCGTCGCAGAACTGTTTGAAGGCTTGTGGATCGCCCTCGACGCGATCCGGGCCAACAAATTGCGTGCCGCTCTCACTACACTTGGCATCGTGGTGGGCATCGTCACGGTGAGCCTGATGGCGGCGGCGATCGATGGCTTGAACCAGGCGTTCATCAAGAGCATTTCAGCCATCGGTGCAGATGTCGTGTTCATCGAGAAGTTTCCCTGGTTCAATGAGGAGCCATGGTGGAAGGTGCGCAACCGAAATGACATCACCTTAGCCCATGCCCGTGCGTTAGCGAAGCAATCGCAGCATGCCGAGGCGGTGGCGGCGGTCACCTTTTCACGAAGGACAGTCCGATACGGCGATGCGGTTGCGACTTCCGTCACCATCGTCGGGACAACAGAGCAGGGGGCGATCGTTGATGGACTGAATCTGACGGAGGGCCGTTTTCTCGCCGCTGCCGAAGTGGAGGGGGCGAGGCCTGTATGTGTCTTGGGAGCAGATGTGGCGGCTAATTTCTTTCCATATGAATCGCCGTTGGGCAAGCGAGTGCGGATAGCCGACAGCACTTTTGAGGTGGTGGGTGTCTTGACGCGGCGGGGCACATTTCTCGCGATGGAGAGCCTGGACAATCAAGTGTTCATCCCCATCACCCGCTTCAATCAAGTGGTCACCTGGCGGCCCAACGTGACTATCCGGGTGAAGGTGAAGGATATGAAAAAGATTCCGGAAGCACGGGAGGAATTTCGCGGTATCATGCGCAAACTGCGAAATGTGCCGCCGGGTGAGGCCGATGATTTTGCCATCAATGAACAGCAGGCCTTCATCAACATGTTCCAGCGGGTGGGTGGCGTCATCGCGGCGGTGGGGCTGTTCATCACGGGGCTGTCGCTGTTTGTGGGCGGGATCGGCATCATGAATATCATGTTCGTGAGTGTGGCTGAGCGCACCAAGGAAATCGGGCTGCGGAAGGCTTTGGGGGCGAAGCCGCGGGCCATCCTGTTGCAGTTCCTCTTGGAGGCGGCGCTGATCTGCCTGTTGGGTGGACTCATCGGGTTGCTGCTGGCCTGGGGGGCGGCGGTGGGAGCATCAAATCTTTTGCCCATGCGTATTTCACCCATGGTGGTCGGTCTGGCGTTGGGGGTTTCTTTGGTGACGGGTGTCATCGCCGGATTTCTGCCAGCCTGGCGGGCGGCGAAGATGGATCCGGTGGAAGCCTTGCGGGTGGAGTGAGTCGGAGCTGAAATCGTGGTAACGAAAAGCAAATCCAAGCACCGTGCGTGGCTTGTCCTATGGGGCGAGGCGGTGGAGAGTTTTCACATGGCCATCGGCGCGGTCACGGCGAATAAGCTCCGTTCCATACTGACTTTGACGGGGGTGGTGGTCGGGGTGTTCTCCATCATCGTGGTGATGACGGCGATGCGTATCTTGCAGCGGAATGTGGAATCCGAACTGAGCAGTTTGGGGACGCACACATTCGCAATAAGCCGGTGGCCGGGTATCAATTTTGAAGGTCCTAGTGGATGGGAGAAGTATCGCCGTCGGCATAATCTGACCATGGAGCATGTAGAGGCTCTGGAGCGTCGCTCCACGCTCGCGCGAACGGTCGGGGCCGAGACGGGGTTGATCAGTGGGGTGGCGTCTTCGCGCTACGAGACGACGAACCCGGATGTCGAATTGAAAGGGGTGACGCCCGGAGCGTTTCTGGCGAAGAACTGGCTCATCGAGGAGGGGCGGGCTTTCAGTCAGGGAGATATGGAAAGTGCGCGGCCGGTCTGTGTGTTGGGGAACTATCTCGCCAAGGCCTTGTTTCCGCACAGTTCGCCGGTAGGCGAGGAGATCAAGTTTGATGGGGTGCGTTATCTGGTGGTCGGTTATCTGGAGGCGAAGGGCGGCATGGGGGGAGCCGGTCAGGATAATTTTGCGGCCATACCGATGTCGACCGGGTTGAACCGGTATGGGGCCCGCTGGCGGAGTCTTTCCATTCTGATACAGGCAGCCAATGCGGAATCTTTCGATGATACCATCGAGCAGACGCGTGGCATCTTGCGTGCAGTACGGAAGGTACAGCCGGGTGAGCCGGATGATTTCGAGGTCATGTCGAATGATTCGCTGATCGAACAGTTCCGGAGCCTGACGT
>CAZRGY010000399.1:0-4364 GCA_964599715.1 uncultured Verrucomicrobiota bacterium
GATGATTGGAAAGCCAATATCATTCGCCTGCCAGTGAAGGCAGAGCGCTGGTTCGGCAAAGGCAGCGATCAAAAGGATGGCGGCAAATCATACCGTGAGCTGGTGGATCAGGCCATTGAGGCCACCGAGACCCGCACAGCCTACCTCATTCTGGACCTTCATCATTACCGCGCACCGAAGGAGGAATGCCTCGCCTTCTGGCGTGATGCAGCGACGCGTTACAAGGATCGCCCTTCCGTCCTCTTCGGCTTGCTGAATGAGCCACATGGCATCTCTTGGGAAATCTGGCGCAATGGCGGTGAAGTGAGTGAAAAGGTCAAAACCGATGCTCCGGCTGAGAACAACGAAAAGCTGACTTCCTTCACTTCACCCGGGATGCAAAAGCTGGTGGATACCATCCGTGCAACCGGCGCGAACAACGTCCTGCTCGCGGGCGGTCTGGACTGGGCCTATGACCTTTCTGGAATGCTCAAAGGCTTCGCACTCACCGACACGGGCGGTCATGGCATCATCTATGACACGCACGTCTATCCCTGGAAATCCGGTTGGGAGCAAAAGTTCATTGCGGTGTCAAAAAAGTATCCGGTCTTGCTGGGTGAAGTCGGATGCGACAGCAAGCCGATGCCCTTCATCCCGCCCGCGCAGCACAAGGACCCGTTTGTCTGGGGACCAGCCATGCTCGCCTGCATCCAAGAGCATCAGTTGCACTGGACGGCATGGTGCTTCCACCCCAGTGCCACGCCGCGCATTATCCAGGACTGGAACTACACGCCCACGCCGTTCTGGGGTGCCTTTGTCCGCACGGCCTTGCAAGGCGGCAGCTTCAAATCGGACAAGAAGTATTGAGCCAGCCGGGCTGTCACGCCCTCAATACCAGCTGATGACGGAGGTTTACAATGAGTCCGACCGGGCGCATGATAAGGGTCCCTGCGGAGAAACTACCATGCCTCAGGTGACTAAAACCGCAGAAGGAAAGTAAAAATCATGGGCGATAAATCCCCGAAGTCCAACCAGAAGAAGAACTCGCAGAAGCAGGCGAAAGTCAGCAGCGAGAACGATAAAAAAGCACAGGCCATAGCGGCCAAGGCAGCTTTGCTTAAAAAGCGCTAGTGTCAGACATTACTGCCTCCCCCATGGGAAAGCTGGGGGAGGCAAGTTTCAAAAATAATCATCAAGCCCGGCAAATTCTCATGGCCCTCAAGCTCGCACAAAGTCAGATCTGGAAACTCGGCAACAGCTACCTGCGTATCGTCAAACTGGAACGGCTGTCCGTGGAATACAAGGACATGCCCTCGCCCAAAACGCAACTGGGAACGCATCACACGCTGACCAAAAAGGAATTCTGCCGACTGATCAAGGACGCCACCTTGCTGAATGAGAAGGGGGAAGTTCCCGCTTCCACCCCCGGCCAACCGACGACCATCCCCATGGCCACCCGGACGCCCTTCCCGGTGGGCAGCCGCCCATTCCGGAACACGCCGGGAGCCGGGAAGCCTAAAGCCCCACGCGGTCAAGCTCCTCGTAAGCGCTCTTAAGCCAGTACTTCACGCGCTGGCGCTCCATCAGGCCGAGCCCTTTGACCTCCGTCTCACTCTTTTGCTTGGCGGCCCAGAAACTGGTGCTGCCGGCATCGATCTTGTTGATCACCGGTTCATGCAGGCGCTTGAGGGTGACAATTCTGGCATTGAGTTCCAATGCCCGGCTCTTCTCTCCTGATTTTTCGAGGATATCGAAATCTTCCCCACGGAGCTGGTTCAAGACGAGCACGTAGTTGAGCCGGGAACCAAAACGATCCAGCAGCTTCTTCAGCAAATCCACGGAATCCTTCCCCGTATCCATCACGTGCCAGTAATTGAGCGTGAGGCCCATATCACCCGCCATTTCGAGCACGCCAGATTCATCCATCCACTTCACCAGTGGTGTGTGTGTTTGTGCCGCCAGGTCGACGAGCACGCGTTTGTCCGGCTGTTCCGTGGCCGATTCGATGATGGTGTCGAGGCTCTCGTAGCTGTCCACGATCACCGGGGAAGCGAAGTCGGTATAGAAACGCAGCAAGGAACCATGGGAACGATCCGTATCGAAACCAAGGAACGGAAGATTGTTGTCGATCAAGTATTGGGCGACGACGCGCGCCACGACCGATTTGCCCACCCCGCCCTTTTCACCGCCGATAAAATGTATGTTGCTCATGAACTGAATGCTTTTTCAAATGTATCCAACTGACCGGCATCAGCCGCTCAGGAAGTTAAGGAGATTTACCCGAACCACGGCCAGAAGTTAGGTAGCCGGGAGTGGAGGAAACGACATCAATCAGCGAAATCCCGTGAAAAGATTTAATGGATTCCCTGAACGGATGGTGACGGACAAGTGACAGCGACATAAAAAAATCGGGGCCCGCGTGAGCAGACCCCGATATGAAGAAATTAGCCTAAGATAGACTAGTAACGGTCACGACCGCCGCCGCCGCTACGGCCACCGCCGTAACCGCCGCCGCCACTGCGACCACCGCCGAAGCCACCACCGCTGCGACCACCGCCGCCGCCGCCGCTGCGCTCTTCACGCGGCTTGGCAACGTTGACCGTCAAAGCGCGGCCATCGAAATCGCGGCCATGCAGACCTTCGATCGCGGCTTGCGCTTCTTCAGCGGTGCCCATGGTGATGAAACCGAAACCACGGGGACGACCGGTTTCACGATCCGTCATCAAGTTGGTTTCGAGAACTGCTCCGAACGCGGCGAACGCGTCTTGCAGGTCATTCTGAGTGGTGTTGAAGGAAAGGTTCCCAACAAACAATTTATTGCTCATGTGATGTATTTACTGCTGACAAACCAGCGCTTTCTGCAACGGCCACCCGGACTTCGGGTCTAAAATCATCACTGAACTTTGTTCACTTGAGGATTTACTTGGTCTTGAAAGTAACAAGCTATCTAACAGGTGCTGGGACTATCGTCGGGTTTGGACTAATAGCAACAATTATTTCAATTTATCTTTTTACCCCCCTCAAGCCGACGGACTGATGCCTAGGGCCAAACGCATGCGGCCTTGCAAGGCAACACGTTAGCATGATCGCCTTCTCCGGCAGCTATCAGGGCTGGGCGTGGTCTTTGAAGAATTTCACCATCAAGGCGGGAGCGTTGGCCGGGAACTTGTGGCCGCCATCGTGCAGGTAAACGACCAGCGGCGCACCGAGCTTGGAGGGATACTGCGTGGCCCCCTTCTCATCCTTCCACGGTTTGCCTTCGCCGCATTGATTGAATTCGCGCAAGCGGTCGATCGTGGCTTTCTGCCAGGCGAACTTCACCAAGGGATCATTCTCCGCGCCAAAGTGCAGAAAGGGTTGTGGCTTGGGGGCGACTTTGGCGACCGGTTTATCAGCAGATGGCTGGCTGTCATCGGGTTTGGCGGTCCCGGTAGATTCCTTTAGCGTGGTGTCGGCCTTGGCTCTTTGGTTGGCCGCCAGTTCACGACCGATGGCACTGGCGGCGGAAGCGGACGGCGCATAGGCCGCGAAGTGTTCGCCGCGCGTGGCCCAGAGCAGATAGGTGAACCCGCCGCCATTCGAGTGGCCGGTGGAATAGATACGCTTGGCGTCCACTTTGTAATCCTTTTTCAGGCTCGCGAGCATGGCATCGAAGAACTTCAGGTCGCGATCCCCTTGTGCCCCTACCCCATGTTGCCAGCCGGGTTTCTTGCCCTCGGGATCGGTGAGGCGGCCGGGCGTGTTCAAGCCTTGCGGATAAACGACGATGGCCTCCGGCCAAAGGGTGTGGATATTGAAGGTGCGCACCGTGTTCCGCATGTTACCGCCATGCCCATGAAAAGCGAAGACCACTGGCGCAGCATTGGTTTTGGCACTGGCCGGCACATAGACCAAGGCCTCCCGCGCCACCCCGTCAACCGACCATTCCCGACGGGCAGGTTCCTCTGCGGCAGAGGCACTTACGTGAGCCAGCAGGCCCAGACCGAGCAACAGAAACAGGCGACGGGAAAGGATTCTCATACGCTTAGTGACGTCGTTAGGATGGTATCGGTTTCAATGGAAATGCCTAAACTGCCCCTTTGGGCATCCAAGAGTTAAAAGCAGGCTGACACTTTCCATCCAAATGACCGAGCGACGACCGACGCTTACGCTCGCTTTCCAGTTGCGTGAGTTGAATCAGTACGCTTACGTAGTTTTATCGTTCCGGTGAGTAATATCATTGCTTTGGCACGTCTAAAGATACGTAATTTGCCGGAATCACATCGAAAATAAGCAGATGCACTTGATCTCTCGTCTTAGCATATTGGCTCTCGCCACCACGCTGGTTGGTAGCGCACTGGCTCAACAGGGTGACAAGCCCGGTGAAGTCCAAAAGCTGCTCGTCC
>CAZRGY010000400.1:0-4331 GCA_964599715.1 uncultured Verrucomicrobiota bacterium
CCCATTGCCGCGGCTTCCAGAATGTCCATGGAAGCAGGCCCCTGGATCTGGCTGACATTGATGGCGGTGCCGATGATCTGGACATCCATACCCTTGGCATGTGCGCGCGCCCAGTTGATGAAATCACCGTCAGCAAGAACGTACCAATACCGGTTTTCCTCAAGCCGCACGAAAACACCGTCCACAAGCAGCCCGCCATCCTCGAAACGCTCAAATCCACCACGAATGACGCCGAAGCGCAGGCGATCTGGCGTTCACTGCTAGGCATCCGCGGTGCTGCGGGTAAATTGGCCGGTGCGATCGGTAACGTGGACTTGCCCAAGTCCGTGGCGCTCGTCGGTCTCCGTGTGGCCCGGGAAGGCGCGCAGAATCAGGAACTCGTTCCCGTGCTCTTGCAGAAAGCCGGCCTGACGCTCTCGGACAAGGAACTTACGCCCGCCGAGTTGCAAGCGCTCGCCGCTGAAGCCCTGAAGAAAGGCGATCCCGCCCGGGGCGAACGCATCTATCGTCGCGCGGAGCTGGGTTGCGTGGCCTGTCATTCCATCGGCGGTGCCGGTGGCAAGGTCGGTCCCGACATGACCAGCATCGGTGCGAGCGCCCCGGCTGATTACCTCGTGGAATCGCTGCTCTATCCGAACAGCAAGATCAAGGAAGGTTATCACTCCATCCTCATCACCACGAAAGATGAGCAGGAATTCAGCGGCATCCTGGTGCGGGAGAATGACCGCGAGATCGTCGTGCGCAACGCGGCGAACATGGAAGTCTCCGTGGCCAAGAACAACATCGCGCAGAAGCGCAACGGTGCCTCCCTCATGCCCAGCGGCCTGGTGGATGCCCTGTTGCCAGAAGAGCGGCTGGATCTCATCAAGTTCCTCTCCCTGCTCGGCAAGCCCGGCCTCTATGATGCCTCGAAGGGCAGCTCACCCCGCCTCTGGCGCATCTACACCATCACCAGCCCGAACCAGCACATCGGCGTGGAACCGGTGGTGAAGGGTGACTTCACCTTGAAAGACTGGGTGCCGGTCTTCGCCCATGTCAGCGGCGCGTTGCCAAAGGAAGACATCGACAACGCGATGACTTGGAAGCGCAACACGCGTGGCATCTTCGCCGCCACGCAGTTCTCCTCGGCCAAGGGCGGCGCGGCCACCTTCACCCTGAGCGGCGGACCGCTGATCGATGGCTGGCTGAACGGCAAGAAGATCAAGCTGGGCAAAGAACTGCGCCTCACCCTGCAACCCGGTGTGAACACGCTCGTGCTGCAAGTGACCGAAGGCGAGCTGCCTGACTCCCTGCAACTCAACTCCACCGACGTCTCGTTCCTCGCGAACTGACGCCGCTGGATTAACTGAAATAGCAAAAGCGCCGGTCTTCGGACCGGCGCTTTTTTACTGCCGTATAACCTTTGGTCAGGAGGTGAAAATTAAGACGCCTCGGACGTGCCTTCAGTCACCGTAACTTCCGTTTTCTCCGTCGATGCCGCCTCAGCCTGTGCATTTGCAAAAAGGACCATCGCCGGACGCACCAAGCGTCCTTGATACGTATAGCCGGGAGCAGTTGTCTCGCTGATCACGGCCGGGCCTTCGGGCGTTTTGCCATCCGCCGGATGATGCCGCTGAGCATCAAAGGCTTCACCCGCTTCCGCTCCGAACGGGGTCAGGCCCACGCGGCGGGCGGCATCGCGCAACGCCAATTGAAACTGGCCAAGCTGCGTGATGAGACTCTGCTGGCCTGAACGCAAAGCGGCATGATGCAGCGCGAAGGTATGGTCCAGCATCCGCACCACCACTTGTATCCAATCGCCTTCGGAGCGGCGCAGCTTCTCCACTTCCAGCCGCAGATGACCTTTCTCCGTGTCATTCGCGGTCTTCATGAACTCGGCGAAATTCCGCGCTTCTTCCGTCATGCGCTCGCCGATCTCTTTCGACGCGGTGATGGATTTCTGGCTCTCCAGCTGGGCCGTTTGCAGGAAGTTCAGCGCCGAGGTGATCTCTTGCCCCACTTTTTCCACGTTGTGGATCTGCTCCACGGTGGAGGTCAGGGAATTGGATTCGGCGAACTGCACCACGGCCTCATACTCGCTCGTGAACGGCTTGATGAGGCACCACGCACCGGCTACGGCACAGGCCACCACGCCTGCCAGTTCATAGGGCTCCAAGGGGTTATGGCCGCGCTGAAAGATCAGCCCGCCCACGCCCAATAGGACCAAGTCCGCCAACAGGAAGGGCCACTTGGCCGCTTTAGGTGCACTCGCTTCGTTCATGAACCGGCGAGATTAGGGTGTGTCCCTAAAAAGAAAAGAAATCTGTTAAAGCGGCTGGAACGCGGGTTGTCCTCAACCCGCAGCAACTTGAAAATGCCAAAAGATTCTATGCGACTGATTGCACTTCAGCCCCTTTGAACCTTGGACTTTAAACTTTGAACTAATCCCCCTCTTTTCCCTGAATCCATACCCCGGCTTGACCGTCGAAGTCCTTACCGTTACCAACGTACAACCAAATCCGCATGAAACTGAAAACACTTCTGACCGTTCCGGTCCTGGCTTTGTCCCTCATGGCCATCCTCACCGGTTGCAGCACGACTGAATTTGAGCTGGGTGGCTCCAGCGGCTCGGCCAACAATCCTCCCGCCGGGTTCACCGCCCTCTTCAATGGCAAGGACCTCACCGGCTGGCGGGGCGGCACCACCTTCGACCATCGCAAGCTCATGGAGATGTCTGAGGCGGACCGCGCCGAGCAGATCCGCAAGTGGACCGATCCCAAGGAGCCCAAGTCCATGATGGAGCAGGGCAAGACCGGCAAGCCGCATTGGTATGTGGAAGATGGCGACCTGGTGAACGACGGCTTCGGCGCTTATGCCACCACGGAGAAGGATTACGGCGATTTCGAATTGCTGCTCGAATACAAGACCGTGCCCAAGGCCGACTCCGGCATCTACCTGCGCGGTGTGCCGCAGGTGCAGATCTGGGATTTCACCGAGAAGGAGAAGTTCAAGCTCGTCGCGTACAAATGCTACGGGGGCTTGTGGAATATCTCCACCAACTCACCGGGCAAAGATCCGCTAGTGAAGGCGGACAAGCCCTTTGGTGAATGGAACAAGTTCCGCATCATCATGGTCGGTTCCCGTGTGACGATTTATCTGAATGACAAGCTCGTGGTGGATCACGCCATCCTCGAGAACTACTACGATAAGGCCAGCAAGGACGCCGCCATCAAGGCCAACCCGCGGCCCGTCCCGGCCAAAGGCCCCATCCAGCTCCAGACCCACGGCGGCGAGATTCGCTGGCGCAACGTCTTCATCCGCGAGATTGGTTCTGTCGAAGCGAATAAGATTCTCGCCTCCAAGGGCCGTGAGGGTTTCAAGCCCATCTTCAGCGGCCAGGATTTCACCGGCTGGAAAGGTCCGGTCGAGAATTATGAGATCAAGGACAGCGCGGTTTATTGCAAGCCGGGCAAGGGCGGCACTATTTACTACAATGAAGACCTGAAAGACTTCGCCGCGCGCGTGGAATTCCAGTTGCCGCCCGGTGGCAACAACGGTCTCGCGCTGCGTTACCCCGGCCAGGGTGACACCGCCTACGTGGGCCTGTGCGAACTGCAAGTGTTGGACACCGAGCATCCCAAGTATGCCAAGCTGGACCCTCGCCAAGTGCATGGTTCCGCTTACGGCATCGCCGCCGCTCATCGTGGCTACCTGCGTCCGCAAGGCGAATGGAACTTCCAGGAAGTGACCGTTGTGGGCTCCACCCTCAAGGTTGAACTCAACGGCACCGTCATCCTGAACAAGGACCTCAGCACCATCACCGAATACATGGCGAACAAGCCGCATCCGGGCAAGGACCGCAAGAACGGCTACTTCGGTTTCGCCGGTCACAACGACCCCGTCGGCTTCCGTAGCGTGTTCATCAAGCACCTCGAGTAAGCCCCGTGCTGCCGGCATCTTGCCGGCAGGATAAGCGCGTCCGACATATCAAATAAAACACCCGCCGATCGTGAGATCGGCGGGTGTTTGTATTTTCCGCTATCTGGCCCAAAGGGCCAACAGAGTCTAGCCCAGGGCACGGTAAGCTTTAGGCCCGTGCCCTGGGTTGCTTGCGGATAAATATATGTGTCCTGAAAGGACACCAGACTCCTCTGGCGGCCCTTCAGGCCGCTCTCCGAAGATTGACTCGTGCCCCCGAGGCAGACCATCAGCGGTCTGCCTTGGGCTGGATTCTCTTGGCCCTTTGGGCCAACTACTTGGGGACGGCCGAAACCAATCAAATCAGCTTCCAGTGCTTAACTAAACAAACACCTTCTTCAGATACTCGATGCTCTTGGTGGCGATGACTTCTG
>CAZRGY010000401.1:0-1127 GCA_964599715.1 uncultured Verrucomicrobiota bacterium
AGTGGCGCATGGAGCGCATCTGGAGGCGAAGACCGTGAACGAGGATACGGCACTCAGTCTAGCCACAGAGAACCGGAAGGCGGAGATTTTTGATTTTCTGATCGCACAGCCACGCAAGGAACCAATCGACTATTTTTACGATGATATGGCAGCGCGTCAGGTGTATGAGGATGAGACTTTGGTGATGCGCGGGAAGTTGATCGAGTTGGGGTTGAGGCAACTGGAATGACATAGAAAGGAAGGCGATGGCTGAAACTGTTTGGAAACTGTTTGAGGTGATCCGTAGTGGTTGTGAACACTACCCGACCAAGGGGACCGGGCCAGATACCATTTTTCTGGTGAGAGCGGAGAATCCGAAACAAGCTGCGGAGACTGCTGAGAGGGAGTTGCGGTATGTGCTTTCCGATCATGAAATGACTGAGGCCACTGAGGTTCTCGAATTGGGGATAGAGACGACAATCTGGAAGAGCCATGGGACAGACGATAGTCCAATGGTATTACGTGGGCCTTACTATAACTATGCGTATTGCTATGGGTGGAAGCGCTATAGCAGGCAAAATCCCGATGAAGAGTGGAAGGAGGACCGTAATTACTTGCAGGAGTGGCGAGGTATGGATGAGTGGTTCAGTTTCATTGCCGGTGATGACGATGAGCGTTTGAGCCGGCGTAAGATGGTTTCCACAACATTGACTCAGAAAACTTTGAAGTTGTTGCGGCATCTTGAACTCGTGGATGAAGGCCGGGCCAAGAAACTTAAAAATACCAAGCATGCCGGTGTTTACTTCACCGCTGAGGAAGCCAGGTTGGTTCACCAAAAATTACGCGAGGAAATTTTGCCGCAAATCCGCAATGACAATTGGGAGATGATCGATCTGCGCAAACCGGCCAAGAAACTGACGGCGCAAGGCAATGCAGAGCTGCTGGAAGAGGAAAAGAAGGAGATGCGAGAATGGCTGGAAGAATTCGTGAAGCTCTGCGATGAGTGCTCAAAAGGGGTAAGATATTACGGGTTCACTATTTTACGGATGTATTGAGGTGAATCTATTCGTGCCTTCGGGATGGCCGGGTGGGACTGAATAGGGCAATTTTTGATGGTAAAATTCTCCTTAATTTTCTGAAGCTTCTAC
>CAZRGY010000401.1:1138-4326 GCA_964599715.1 uncultured Verrucomicrobiota bacterium
GGGAGAATTAGGAAAGGGAACTGGGTCAGCACATGTGCTTTTGCCAAGACTGTTGCAATTTGGAAACGCTGTGGTGAAGGCTTTAGTTTGGGACGATGTGGAAATCATCCTTACCAACACGAGGACGGCGGTTTTCTTTCCCAAAGATTTTTGTCCAATTTTGCGCGGCAAGGACTTATATTCGTGAAAATGCCCCCGCAGTGTGACCAAAAACCGAGGTCTGCTGTCGGTCCCTTGGACCGGCTAGGTGTCTCCTTTGCCCTCGTCAGTCTGAGCCTCTCGGCCTTCTTTACGCCTACCCTGTTTGCGCAAGATGTTGCTGGGGTGGACTTTTTCGAGAAGAAAGTCCGGCCGATTCTGGTGGAGCGGTGTTATGACTGTCACTCGGTGGAGAAGAAAGTGAAGGGTGGGTTGCTGCTGGATACGGCGGAGGGCTGGCGCAAGGGCGGCGATACCGGACCGGCGATCGTGCCGGGGGATGTCGAAAAAAGTTTGCTCATCACGGGGGTGCGGTATCACGACACAGACTTCCAGATGCCGCCGAAGAACAAGCTGCCAGACGCGGAGATTGCCGCGTTGGAGCAGTGGGTCAAGATGGGGGCGCCCGATCCGCGCACGCATTCGGTGAAGCTGGCGAAGACGGGGATGACTTTTGAGGAAGGCCGCGATTTCTGGGCGTATCAACTGCCGAAGAAATCGGCCGTTCCGGCGGTGAAGGATGCGGCTTGGGCGCGGAACGAGGTGGACCGGTTCCTCTTGGCGAAGCTGGAGGAGAAGAATCTGCGGCCGAATGGGGACACGGACCGGGCGACTTTGGCGCGGCGCGTGTATTTTGATCTCATCGGATTGCCACCCACGCCGGAGCAGATCGAGGCGTTCGTAAAGGACAAATCACCGGATGCTTACGTTAAGCTTGTAGATGGCTTGCTGGCGTCGCCGCATTTTGGTGAGCGCTGGGGGAGGCATTGGCTGGATGTGGTACGTTATGCGGAGTCAGTGACTTTGCGCGGCCTGGTTTACAAAGAGGCGTGGCGTTACCGGGATTATGTCATCAATTCGTTCAACATG
The DNA here is from genome assembly GCA_964599715.1 of uncultured Verrucomicrobiota bacterium. Lineage (GTDB taxonomy): Bacteria > Verrucomicrobiota > Verrucomicrobiia > Limisphaerales > JAEYXS01 > JAEYXS01. The sequence continues at coordinate 2,207 of CAZRGY010000401.1, forward strand.
GATGTGCCCTTCAACCAGCTTGTGCAGGAGCATGTGGCGGGTGACTTGATGACGGGTAGTGTGGAGCAACGGCAGCATCAGATACTGGGCACGGCGTTTCTGGCGATGGGCAACTCGACGCTGGAGGAGCAGGACAAGAAGCAGCTCGCGATGGATGTGGTGGATGAACAGCTCGATACCATCGGCAAGGCGTTCATGGGGCAGACGTTCGGTTGTGCGCGCTGTCACGATCATAAGTTCGATCCCATTCCGACGAAAGATTACTACGCGATGGCGGGCATCCTGAGCAGCACGCGTTCGCTGGAGACGGCGAATGTCTCGCGCTGGGTGGAAGTGGGCATGCCGCTTTCGCCGGAAGAAGAAGCCAAGGTGGCGGCGCAGGAGAAGGCAGTGGCGGAGCTGGAGAAGGAACTCAAGGGCTTGAAGGCGCGGCAGAGCAAACTGGCGTCAGCGAACATCGACAAGGGTTCGGAGAAGATGCCGAAGATATTGGCCCCGTCCGAGCTGCCGGGCATCGTAGTGGATGACGAACAGGCGAAGAAGGTGGGCGAATGGAAACATTCCCTCTACTCCAAGGCATTCATCGGCAGCGGTTACCTGCATGATCTGAATGATGATAAGGGTAAGAAGACGCTGACCTTCGTGCCGGATATCCGTAAGACGGGGAACTACGAGGTGCGGTTGGCTTATGTGCATCAACAGAACCGGGCGTCCAATGTGCCGGTGACAATCTTCACGGCGGATGGTGAGGTGATGTTGCAGGTGAACCAGAAATTGGAGCCACCTATCCTCGGGCGTTTTGTGTCGCTGGGCAGGCATCGTTTTGAGAAGAGCGGGGCGGGGTTTGTGCTGATCTCGAATGAAGGGACGGACGGGCATGTGATCGCTGATGCGGTGCAGTTCATCCCGGTGGAGGAGTTGGTGCCTGCAGCTAACATTGCCGATGCGGCGCCGGTGGATCCTGCCAAGCGCAAGAAAGACCAAGAGGTGGCGGCCAAGATCGCGGCTGAAGTGAAGCGGATGGAGGCGGAGATGAAGCAGCTCACCGAGTCCGGCATGAAGCGGCCGAAAGTGATGTCGGTGGTGGAAGCGGAGGAGCCGGGCGATACATTCGTCCATATCCGTGGCAGCGTGCATTCACTGGGTGACAAGGTGCCGCGCGGCTTTTTGAAGGTGGCCAGCTATGGTCCTGCCCCGGAGATTCCCGAGAAGCAGAGCGGGCGTTTGCAATTTGGCGAATGGTTGGGAAGCACCAGCAATCCGCTCACGGCACGTGTGTATGTGAACCGCACCTGGCACTGGTTGTTCGGCGAGGGTTTGGTGCGGTCCGTGGATAACTTCGGCACAACGGGCGATGCGCCGTCGCATCCGGAATTGCTGGATTACCTGGCGGTGAAGTTCATGGAGGAAGGATGGTCCACGAAGAAACTGGTGCGGGAGTTGATGCTGTCGCGCGCTTACCAGATGTCCTCGACGCCGAACGAGGCGGCGAAACTGGCGGACCCGGAGAACCGGTTGCTGGCCTATGCGCATCGGCGCCGGCTGGAAGCCGAGCAGATGCGGGACACCATCATGACCTTAAGTGGAGCACTGAAGCTCGACATGGGCGGAAATACGATCAAAGACGGTACGAACGCTGACTACAGCTACAAGCACGAGGAGACGCGTCGGAGCGTTTACATGCCGGTGTTCCGGAACTCGTTGCCGGATATCTTCGAAGCATTCGATTTCGCGGACCCGAGCATGGTGGTGGGCAAGCGCAACAACAGCACCGTGGCGCCGCAGGCGCTTTACCTGATGAACCATCCGTTTGTGGTGGAACAATCGAACTTGGCGGCGAAGCGGTTGCTGGCGGAGCCGGGCGATGACCGGGCGAAGATCGAGCGCGCGTATTGGAGCGCGATGGGCCGGGCACCGACCTCGGGAGAGCGCGAGGTGGCTTTGAGATTTGTGACGCAGGCGACGGATGCGAACCGCGAGGAGCTGTGGGGGCAGTTCTACCAGGCGCTGTTCGCGAGCCTGGATTTCCGGTATTTGAATTGAGAGGAAGATTATGCTGACGCCAAACATGCAGTCCCGGCGGAGTGCCCTGAAGAACATCGCGTGCGGGTTCGGTTACC
>CAZRGY010000402.1:0-4310 GCA_964599715.1 uncultured Verrucomicrobiota bacterium
GCGAAATTTCACGACGCGACCATCACCATAGACACGGGTGCCGTCGTTCATGGTGATGCTGCGATTGGGAGCGACGTTGATGCTTTGTCCGTTCAACTGCACGGTCACCTGTCCGTTTACGATGGTGGCGGTGTCCACGGCTTCGATCTTCTCGCCGCTGAGCTGGATGATCTGGCCTTCGACGATGAACTTGCGGCGGCCATCCTTCTGGAGTTGGCCATCGGGGGTGACCACGGAACCGTCACCCAGCGTGACCGGAGAGGTCAATGGACCGGCAACACCATCTTTCACGAGCATCAATTGATTGCCCCGTTTGGTGACGTGATCCAAGACCGGGACGAGGGAGCCGTCGGTATCGGTGAGGCGACCATCCTTGCCGAGGACCTGGCCCTGCTTGAGAGTGCGTTCCGCGCCTTGTTCGCCCACCTTGAAGGTGCCGTTGGTGTTCACGGTGATGATGTTGGCGAGCTTCACGATATTGGTGAGGGCCGTTTCCTGGCCGGAGAGCAGGCCGTAGGTCTGGCCTTCCTTGGCGATGATACTGTCGTATTCCGGTGCGGGGGCTTGCTCTTGGGCGAACACCAGACAGGCCGTGAGGGACAGGAAGCCCACGGTAGAGACCAGCAGTCGGGAAACGTTGTTTTTCATAAACTCGGCCTAATTCAAGTGAACCATAAGCAAGTTACTCGCCATTCGCACAAGTAGCAAGCCGGTTGCAGCCGGTTGCACCGGCGGGCCAGTTGGGTAATTACGAATGACCAAGCGCCAATGACGAAGGAATGACTTAAATCCTAACCAGATGTTGTCGTGAACTGGGAATTAGTCATTGCTCATTCCTTCGTCATTCGGATTTCGGCATTGGTCATTTTTCGCTGGTTCAGTTATCTCTTCTGTATGAACGAAACGGAACAGGCCATCCTCGCCACCCTCCTTGATCTGGAGGACAAGGTGGCGCAGATGAAGACGGCGAATCCCAAGCCGAATCTACTGCCGGTATTTGACCGGCTGGAGACGTTGGCGCGCCAGTTGCCCCCGGGCACTGACCCGGAGTTGCTGCATTTCTTGCACAAGAAGAGTTACGAGAAGGCGCGCTTGCTCCTGCAAGGCATGGAGCCCACCAAAGGTTCCTGCCGCAAATAGCGCATGTCCGATCAGGATACCATCGCTGCGATCGCGACGCCGTTGGGTGAAGGCGGGCTCGCGGTCATCCGCGTAAGCGGAGCGCACGCCTTGGTAGTGGCGGACCAATGTTTTCAGGCGCCAGGCCAGCAGGCGGTGAAGCCCTCGGCGGCGACTTCGCATACTTTGCATTACGGTTACATCGTGCGGGACGGGCAGCATGTGGATGAAGTGATGCTGGCCGTGATGCGTGCACCGCGCACCTTCACCCGTGAGGATGTGGTGGAGATCAGTTGCCACGGTGGGCTGCTCGCGGCCAAGGCGGTGTTGGATACGGTGCTGGCGGCGGGAGCGCGGTTGGCCGAGCCGGGGGAGTTCACGAAGCGCGCGTTCCTGAATGGGCGCATCGATCTCACGCAGGCGGAGGCGGTGGCGGATCTGATCCATGCGCGGACGGAGCTGGCGCTGACGGCGGCCCAGGAGCAACTGGAGGGCAAGCTCTCGCAGCGTATCAATCTGGTGCGCGACGACCTGATGCGGACGCTGGCGCATGTGGAGGCGCACATCGATTTTCCGGATGAAGACATCGCGCCGGATACGCGGGAGCAACTGGTGGGGAAGCTGGTGGCGGCGGTGGACTTCATGGACCAGCTTTTGCGCACGGCGAATGAGGGGCAGATTCTGCGGCGAGGGATTCGGGCGGCCATCATCGGGCGGCCGAATGCGGGCAAGTCGAGTTTACTGAATCAATTGCTGGGGCATGAGCGGGCAATCGTGTCGCCCATCGCGGGGACGACGCGGGATACAATTGAGGAAACGGCCAATATCCGGGGGATTCCAGTCGTATTCATCGACACCGCCGGGTTGCGGGAGGCGATGGATAGTATTGAACAGGAAGGGGTTAAGCGGAGTCTGGCGACATTAGCCAAGGCAGACCTGATTTTGCATCTCTTGGATGCCTCAGAGCCGATGACAGTGGCGGATGAGCGGTTCTTGAAAGAGTTCGCCGGTAAGAAACGAGTTTTAGTGTTAAACAAGGCAGATTTACCCAGGCAATTGACACTTAATGATGGAGTTAACGATAACCCTGTAACTATCTCCTGCCATACTGGGGAGGGTTTGGAGGCGTTGAAAGATGCGATCGAGAAGGTCGTCTGGGGTGGGCAGGTGCGGGCGGAGATGTTGCAGGTGATGATCAATTCGCGGCATCAGGAGGCGTTGCAACGCGCGCGCGCGGCGACGCAGCAGAGCATCGCCGGTCTGCGCGATGACCGGACGCTGGAACTGGTGGCGATGGAACTGCGGATCGCAGCGGGCGCGGTGGGTGAGATCGTGGGGAAGACGACGACGGAGGATCTTTTGGATTCGATCTTTAGTCAGTTCTGTTTGGGGAAGTAGGAAACCGCAGCCCGACAAATTGTCGGGGTGAAAATACGCGGAACACACGGAAGGGGGATAAGACACGCTTGGCTGAAGCCGGGGTAAAAATTTCACGGATGGGTGCGAATTATTCTGAGACACTCTAATCAACTAATCAGTCATATTTTGTCTTATTGAGTGTCCATTTGGCCATGTCCATTTCCCACCTTGACCAAAGCGACAGGCTAGTGGCTAATGGTGAGCGCAGTACCACCGTATAGTTCATAAACAGTTCCAGCGTGCCTGTTTCGGACGCTTTCGCGAAAGAAACACGGCATGATTTTTAGCAGGCGAACAGTAGAATGCGGTATGGGGCGGGCTCACTCAATCGTGTCTCAATCTGAGTCCATGCCCTTCGGCCTCCTGTTCGTCCGGAATATCTCCGCACTCAACACGGCAACACCTATCTACACTATGCACAAATCCCTTACCCGATGCCCCCAAATCACGACCGGATTAGTCGCGCTACTACTCCTTGCCTTGCTGGTCGTGTGTCCGCAGCGGATGCAGGCGCAGGGCACGGCGTTTTCTTATCAGGGCAAGTTGACGGATGGGGGCAGTCCGGCAACCGGCACGTATGACTTTCAGGTGGCGATCTATGATGCGGTGTCCGGTGGGAACGGGGTGGGTTCCGTGCTGACGGTGGAGGACGTGGCGGTGACGGGCGGGTTGTTCACGCTGTATCCGGATTTTGGCCCGAGTGTTTTCAATGGTCAGGCGCGCTGGCTGGAGGTGGCGGTGCGGGCGGGGGCCAGTTCGGGAGCGTTCACCACGTTGACGCCGCGGCAGCAGGTGCTGGCAACGCCGTATGCGCAGCGCGCGTTATTCGCAGAAGGAGTGCCGAGCGGGGCGATCGGGAGTGCGCAACTGGCGGCAGGGGCGGTGGGGGCGACGCAGATCGCGAACGGCAGTGTCACAGCCGAGAAGCTGGCGCCCGGAGTGGGCGGTGGCGGCAGCAGTACGCCGATGGGGTCGATCGTGGGCGGTTTCGCCGAGGATGAGGAAGATTTGTTGGCCGGCGGTTTTGCGAAAGTGCCAGGTCTCTTCACGGAGGTGGGCGGCTGGAACAAGGTGATCACGCTTTCAGAGCCGCCCGAGTTCTCCTCGTTTGAGTCTGCGTGGACGGGTACGGAATGGTTTTGCCTGGGGCAGTTCGGGCCGCAGGGCGCGGTTCGTTTTGGTTATGATGATTCGATCGGGTATCTGCCGGCCCGGTTCAATCCCAGCACGGGTCAATGGACGCAGGCCAATACCAACAACGGGCCGCGGTTCATGACCGCCGGTTCTGGCATTCAATTGATCGCGGCGGATACGGAGATCTATGCCATCGGACAGGTTGATACGATCCAGGCACCACAGGATGCGTTCGGGTGGCGGTACAATACCGGCTCAGGTACTTGGACGATGATTTCCACCAACGGATTCGGCCGTTTGATGAGCGGTGCTCCGTCTGGACCGTCTTATGTCTGGGCGGGGAGCAAGCTGTTTGCCCTGGGGCAGCCGGAATTCTTTTCGCCCGAACAACCTATCCGGGTGGGATTGTATGATCCGAACACGACTTCGTGGTCCCTACCGTCGATCGCGCCGGTGACCAACCTCATGCTCAATACCAAGCCGATCATCGGCTGGACGGGCAGCGAGGTGATCGTTTATGGGAAGGATGGGCTGCACTTTGGCGAGATGATGGGGGCGCGCTTGAACCCGGTCACCGGATTGTGGAGCACGATGAGCACGAACAACGGGCCGCAGCTATCCTCGATGGGCAACCCGCG
>CAZRGY010000403.1:0-1695 GCA_964599715.1 uncultured Verrucomicrobiota bacterium
GAAGTCGGCATCTTCGGCATGGGCCGGGGTGGTTTGAAACCGGTGGTGGTCGGCAAAGAGGTGCAGGTGCGCCTGATTATGCCCATCGCCATCTCCTACGATCATCGCCTCATCGATGGTGGCACCGCAGCCCGTTTCACTGTGGACTTGTCCGCGGCATTTGCTGCTTTCACGGAAGCGGACGCGAAACTCTAAACCTCGCCTGACGAAAACGATTAAGATTTAAGCATTATGGAAACGATCAAGACCGACATCGTAGTAGTAGGCGCTGGCCCCGGCGGATACGCCGCGGCGTTCTACGCTGCGGACCAGGGCAAGAAGGTCATCCTCGTCGAGAAAGACCCGAAGCTAGGCGGCGTGTGCCTCAACCGTGGCTGCATCCCTTCCAAGGCGCTCCTGAGCGCCACCAAGGCCATCAAGGAAGCCCGTGAATCCGCCCATCGCGGCATCACCTTTGCGGAACCGACCATTGATCTGGACAAGCTCCGCGCGTGGAAAAATTCCGTCATCACCAAGCTCAACGGCGGTGTCGCCTCCCTCGCCAAGATGCGCGGCGTGGAAGTCATGCACGCCCGTGGTTATTTCGAGGGCTCCCAAACGCTCCGCGTCGAGACCGAGCAGGGCCAGAAATTCATCAGTTACGACAAGGCCATCATCGCCGTTGGCTCCAAGGCCGCCTTGCCCAAGGCGTTCGACCTCGGCAATCCGCGTGTGATGACCTCCCGTGGCGCGCTCGAAGTGGAAGATATCCCGGAGAACCTGCTCGTGGTCGGTGGTGGCTACATCGGCATGGAACTCGGCACCGTGTATGCCGGTCTCGGCAGCAAGGTGGTCGTCATCGAAGCGCTGGACAGCCTCCTCGCCGGTGCGGATGCCGATCTGGCCCGCCCCGTGGTGGCTTACGCCAAGAAAGCGTTCAAGGAAGTGCGCCTCAAGGCGAAGGTCCTCGCCATGTCCACCGTGGGCAAGCAAATCAAGGTGACCAGCGAATTCAACGGCCAGAAGCTCGAGGAGCTGTATGACCGCGTGCTCGTCGCCGTTGGTCGCGGACCGAACTCCAAAGACATCGGTCTGGAGAACACCAAGGTCACCTGCGACGAAAAAGGTTTCATCAAGATCAACGCGCAGCAGCAGACGGAAGACCCGAACATCTACGCCATCGGCGACGTCGCGGGCGGCATCATGCTGGCGCACAAGGCTTCCAAAGAAGCGCGCATCGCGGTGGACGTCATCACGGGCCACAACAGCGCGTTCGAGAAGATCGTCATCCCGGCCGTCGTGTTCACGGACCCGGAAGTGGCTTGGGCCGGCCTGACGGAAGCTGAAGCCAAGAAACAAGGTCGTGAAGTGAAGGTTGCCAAGTTCCCTTGGGGCGCTTCTGGCCGCGCACTCAGCTTCGACCGTCCGGATGGCTTGACCAAGCTCATCATTGATCCTGAGACCGAGCGCATCCTCGGCGTGGGCATCGTGGGTCACGGCGCTGGTGAACTCATCGCCGAAGGCACGCTGGCCATCGAGATGGGTGCCACGGTGACGGATCTCGCCGAAACGGTTCACCCGCATCCGACGCTGTCTGAGACGTTGATGGAAAGCGCCGAAGTCTTCTTCGGCCACGCCACGCACACGTTCGTGAAGAAAGCCGCCCCTACGGAGTAATTTCACGACAAAAAGTTTAACCGCTAGCAGCGGCTCTGG
>CAZRGY010000403.1:1705-4302 GCA_964599715.1 uncultured Verrucomicrobiota bacterium
TAGCGAAATAGTTTGAAGCGGCTCTGGAGATGGCATTGTCTGCTGTCACAGAGCCGCACTCCTTATAAGATTTAACGATGAGCCTGCTCCCGCTGCACGAGTTCCACGAACTCCAAGACGCCCAGTTCACCGAGGTGAACGGCTTCGAGTTCGTTGCGACGTATGGTGATGTCGCCGCAGAGTATCGTGCTTTCAAAGAGACGGCGGGCTTCATCGATCTCAGCAATCGCAGCCGTGTCTGCCTGCTCGGTGAAGATCGCCTCAAGTTCCTCCACGGCCAGGTCACCAATGACGTGCAAGGGTTGAAGGCGGATGGCGGCTGCTACGCCGCGCTCGTGAATGCCAAGGCCAAGATGGAGAGCGATCTCTACGTCTACCGGCTCGCCGATGAACTACTGCTCGATTTCGAGCCCGGCCTCACGGCGAAGGTCACGACGCGTCTGGACAAATACATCATCGCCGACGACGTGCAGATCGTGGACGTCGCGCCGCATTACGGCCTCGTGAGCGTGCAAGGCCCGAAAGCGGCTGCCGCCATCACCGCACTCGGCATCGTTCCCACCTTACCGACTGCCCCTTTACACTGGGTGAAGGACAGCGTTCCAGATGTGGGTGACATCTACGTGATGAACCAGCCCCGCCTCGGCACCACCGGTTACGATGTGTTCATCCCCAGCGCGGGCTTGGGCATGATCGCCGATAAGCTGCTCGCCGCTGTGAAAGCACAAGGCGGTCGCGCCTGCGGTTGGGAAGCATTCGAAGCCGCTCGCATCGAAGCGGGCATCCCGCGTTACGGCGTGGATATGGATGACACCAACTTGGCTCCCGAAGCAGGCCTGGAAAAACGCGCCATCAGCTACAGTAAGGGTTGCTATATCGGCCAGGAAGTCATCGCGCGCATCCGTACATACGGGCAGGTCGCGAAATCATTGCAGCGGCTTGAATTGAGCGGCCTCACAGAACTGCCCGAGAAAGGCACGAAACTACAAGTGGCCGGGAAAGATGTGGGCTATATCACTTCCTCAGTTCGCATCCCCGGAAGTCATCTAACCCTTGCCCTGGGCTACGTGCGTAAAGAGCACAAAGAACCGGGCACGGTTTTGGATCTGCCATCGGGTCAGGTTAAGATTCTGGCTTGAGCCATTACTCCGGATTGCATCAAATTTTTCTCCAGTTCGCGTAGCGAACATCAGATTCATAGGCATGGGTTTCAACCCATGCTAACGAATAGTAAACAAGTTCGTCGCTTAGAGACGATAGAGCCGATTCTTCCGTCACTACGTGACGGGCCATTTCCAAAACACAAAACCCGGCCTTGAAAAGGCCGGGCTATGAATCTTCTGTGCCTAAACGGCACAATGAATCAGGGAGTAGTTTTGCTCCCTTTATCGCTGGTTCACCAGAAAAGCGATCAAGTCATACAGTTGCTCAGGCGTCAGCGCTTCACCAAAATTATCCGGCATCAATGAGTTCGCCGATTCTTTGCGTTCCTTGATGTCTTTCTTGGGGATGCTCACTTCCTGCCCGGCGGCGTTGGCGATCACCAGGACTTCACCTTCCTCACGGCGCGGCAGACCCGTGGTCACTTCCCCATCCTTCATCACGATGGTGTGGGCGCGAAAGGCGTGATCCACATTGAGATTCGGGTTCAGCACATCCTCAAAGATACGCTCCGCACCGCGATTGCCGATGCCATCGAGTTGCGGCCCTACCAGTCCGCCCTTGCCTTTGACCTGATGACAGGCAGCGCAAGCGGCATTGAACAATTCCGCCCCATTCTTGGCATCCGTCTTGGCTCCGACAAACCCCATACGCCGCTCTGTGATGAGCTTCTCCCGCACGGCATCTTCGGGCGGCAGATTGGCCGTCAGCTTGTTGAAGCGCGATTCCCAGTCCTTCGGTTTCACCGCCGCGAGTTTTTCTTTCACGGTGCGTTCGGCCACCACCGACGCCGCGATCTTGCCGCCTTCAGCCAGGGCGAGCACCAGCTCCGCACCTTCCGGCGAACCGGCCAGCATCAGCACTAATTTCTGCAAGACCCGCGTCGGAACCGTTTGCAGGCTCTTGGCGATGGAATCGCGCGAGGCCGCTTTGTCACCCGTGAAACAGGTGGTCAGCGACTGCTTCGTTTCCTCCGGCACCGTAGGATCAGTGAGCGCACCTGCCAACGAAGAGAGCAATCCATCCCCCTTGAAGGCCGCCACAGCCGATGCCACGGCGGCTCTGGCCGCGTAGTCCGTTCCCGGTTCGCGCAACAAGGCAGTGAACTGCGGTTGCAATTCCTTCAACGCCAGGCTTTGCGCCAGCTCAGCCGCCGCCTTCAGGAAATTCGCCGTTTGATTTGGATCCATCGTGACCAGTTGCGGCAAAGCGGGCTCGAACCTGCCAAAGGCGAGCCACGCGTAGGCTCTTTCTGTATCCGCATCCACGGCCTCGATGTAACCACGCTTGCCCTTGTGTTTCTTGAGATCCCAAGTGATCTGCCGGGCAGTGTCATTGCGCGGCGGCGAGGCCTGATGAAGAATCGCGCCGGTATCTGCTTCGCGCAGGCGGACGACATTCTTCATCTGCAATTTGTTCGTCGGATACCCGTCATG
>CAZRGY010000404.1:0-4298 GCA_964599715.1 uncultured Verrucomicrobiota bacterium
GCAACGAGATTGAGGGGTGAAGCGGCTGCTTCGGCCAACTTTTCAGACAACGTCTGCACGTCCGCAGGATAGCTCACCTCCCGAAAAGCGAAACTGGGAATTCAAAAACTCTAACGCTGGGCGATCAAAGTAAGCCGCGGCCACCACCAGACAGTTTTTCTACTTCCACGGCTTGCAGAATATGACCCTTGCCGTAGCGATGGCTTTGTTTCCCAAACTGTTCTCGGGCCACGCTTTGCACTGAATCCAGTTGCACCGCAGGATAGCACTCTTTTCTCATTTTTTTGCCACCATCTGCTTGCGAACTACCCGTATTGGGAGCATTAGCCTGACTTCCCTCGTCATCAGTCTCATGGGCTATCAGTTTGACTTGGTTTTTAGGCAAACTTAGATTGAGGGCCAAATGCTCGCACCTGACGCGAACCTGACGAATACATTGGCGGTGACATTGCCCCCTCCGGAATCTCCGGTGGGCTGGCGGCAGATTGTCGCGCCCGTGCAGCCGTTTCTGGACGCCGTCACCGTCCGCTTGGGCGAGCAAGTGGACGCCTTTGATTCCGAGATCGCGCCTTATGCCAAGTATGCTTTGACCAATCAGGGCAAGCACTTGCGTCCGGCTTTGGTCGCGCTCAGCGGTGGCAGCATCCAGCCAGAAGGCGACATGGATGACTTGGTCACCGTGGCGGTCATCATCGAGATGATCCATCTGGCCACGCTCGTCCATGACGACATCATGGACATGGCCGAGATGCGGCGCCAACGCCCCACCCTTGCCGCGAATTGGGGCAACCAGATTTCTGTGCTTTTGGGCGACTGCCTCTTTGCCCATGCCCTGAAGCTCGCCGCCAGTTTCCCGACCACAGAGGTGTGTCGGGCAGTCTCATCTGCCACCAATACCGTGTGCAGCGGCGAGATCCTGCAGACGCATCGCCGGGGAAAGCTGGACATGGCGCGCAGCGAGTATTTCAAGATTTTGTCCATGAAGACGGGCGAACTCTTCGCCCTCTCCTGTGATTTGAGCGCGCATCTGAGCGGTGCCACTGCCACGCAACGCAAAGCGCTGCGCGATTACGGCATGGCCCTCGGCACTGCCTATCAGATCTACGATGATTGCGTGGACCTGTTCGACTCGGAAGACCGGGCTGGCAAATCACTGGGCACTGATCTCGCGAGCGGCAAAGTAACCCTGCCCTTGCTGGTGGTGTTGGAAAACTGCACCCCGGCCGAGCGCACGCAACTGGAGCAATGGTTGCAAGCCTGGCAACCCGAGTATCAAGAGGGTGTCGGGGCGTTGCTCGAGCGCTATGATGCGCTGACAATTTCCCGGCAGGTGATTGAACAGCATCTCATGGAGGCGCGTCAGCAATTGAAGAACTTGCCGCTGACACCCGGTCGTCAGGCCTTACAAGCTTTGACGGATTTTTTGGCACAGCAAACGAACGGACTGGGTGTTACGGCTTGAAAAAGCGTAACAGCCTATGACGGGAACAGTAACCTTAGAACTCATGGAATCACCCGCGACGACCAATGACGCCGCTTCCGCCAAACAGGAAGCCGCCGCGGAGGATCGTGAACTGGTCCGCAAAGCCAAAGCGGGCGATATGGATGCCTACGACCAGCTCGTGCGGCGTTATCAGGAGCGCATCTACGCCACCATATATCACATGACGTCTAACCATGAGGACGCAAACGACCTGGCGCAGGAAACTTTCGTAAAAGCGTATAGCGCTCTGAAAAATTTTAAGGGTGACTCCAGCTTCTTCACCTGGGTGTATCGCATCGCGGTGAACAAGACGATCAACTTCCTGAAACAAAGGAAGAACCGCAGCTTCCTCAGCCTCAATGACTTGGACCACAACGTGGAGCACGATCAGGAACTGGTGGAGCTGGTTTCTCAAGACACTCCCCGCCGGGATGCCGGGCTGACAGAATTGGCAGAGAAATTGAACGAAGCCATGCAGAAGCTGTCAGAGGATCATAGAATGGTAGTTACCTTGCACGATGTTCAAGGCCTGTCGCATGAAGAGATCGGCAAAATCATGGAATGCAACACAGGCACCGTCCGGTCCCGGTTGTTTTACGCCCGGCAACAATTGCAAGCCTACCTCTCAGACTACTTGAAATAAAATGCAACCGGCCAACGACAACGAATTCGAACAACTTCGCAAGCTGCTTGCCCTCAAGAAGCACGAGCAGCCACCTCCGGGCTACTTCGACCGCTTCAGCCAACAGGTGCGCAACCGCATCGAGGCTGGCCAGGCCGAAGCTGAAGTCTCCTGGTGGGATAGCCTGTGGGAACGTTTTCAGCTGAAGCCCGCCATGGTCATGGCCTACAGCGCCATGGTTTGTGGTCTGCTGATAACAGGTGTGATGATGGCTGGTAAGCTCCAGAACGGCGGCGAGGATATTGCTGCCCCGGCGTTTAGTGCCCAGCCCTCTCAAGATTCATTGGCCACAACCAGCAATCCCTTGGATGTGAAAGTGGCTTCGACCAATCAGGGACCGGCTCCTACCGGCCTGTTCTCGCCTTCTATGCAGGCACAGCCGGTTAACTTCGAACCGAAACAATAATCTCCCTTTGAGTATACAAAAAGGGCCGGGATAACCCCGGCCCTTTTTATTTTAAATATCAACCAGCTTTGGCTTATCGAAGCTTTGGCTTATCGATATCGGGAGAAGACGATTGTACCTTCGTTTATCTTGATGGTGATGTTGTCCTCGTTCAAGACCGTCAGCGTGCCTGTGGCTTCATTGTCATCCTTCTTCAAAGAGACATTGATCGTTTCCCCCTCTTTGTTCCAGCGCCCGCTGGCGATAAGGGTCGTCTGGGTGATGTCCGTCAATGATGGCGCAGCCGATGGTCCGCTATCCGGAGCATCCGGAGGAGGAGGCACCCAGCCATCGACAACGGGTGCAGCTGGCTTGGGCACATAACGAGCCTGCAGCAACCCACGAACCTGCGGGAAATCTGCCTTGGTTCCACGCAGGAACATCTGCCCGTCCGGGGTGTTCACCAATACGATGTCATCGGCCAGCCTTTTCATCAACCCCTTGAGCTGCAGCAGCACCGCAGGTGTCACATCAGGATGATTCTGTTTCACCGTGTTGACGGTGGGAGACAGGTTGATCACCCACACACCGATCACCAACTCAGAGTCATACTTCGGGGACTTGCCCGTTTTGGCAAATTCCAACATATCAGCCGTGTCTATCTGCTTCAGTTGGGAGCGGATGAAGTTGTTTTTCAGCAAATTCATCGAGTTCGTGTCCAGCCAGCGAGTGATAGGAGCCTTCGTTTCCAAAATCTGACGTGTCTCGGGACCGGCCAGCAGCTTCACAAACTCAGGTGTCCCTGAGAGGCTGAGGAACAAAGGGTAGTGCATCATTCGGCTTTGCAACTGCGGGTTGTGATACATGAGCCCCACAAAATCCGAGCCCTGGTAATAGCTTTCCGGGGTACGGTCCATGGCCGCCGCAAACTTCTCAAAACCGGACCCCTGCAAGTCCGCGCGCAACTTGCCCATGAAACGATACAAGGCCGGGGCCGAGCTGGAAGGGTTGCTCAACATGATCGGATACCCGACGGCATAGATGAAGGCCAAGATAATCCCCAAAATGAGAGTGCCGTTCACAACCCCCAAGCAAAGACCAACCCGGTTGTTCATCCGTTCCCACAAGCTATACTTTTCATCATTAGTCTTGTACTTGTAGTAGAGAAAAGTCTTCAGATGGATCCCTTGGGCCACGGAATACGTCACCGCAAACAGACCTATGAAAATCAAAATCGGAGGCATGATCATCAGGGTCGTGGGCGTCTCAAAAAAACCCATGGTAAAGGGTCTGAGTTTTGCCGCGAGCGGCTGGGCCGCCAGATAAGCCGCGAAGGTGCCTAAGATCCCGACAATCATACGCACCGCACCGCCTGTATGGCCGCCAAGAGCCCCGAGTCCAAGACACAAGATGACAAGAATCCAGATGGTCATTTCAAAGACAATAAAAAGCAGACGCCTTAAACGCACGCAGAAAAATCAGGAACATGCAATTTCCTGATAATCACAATATATGAGTGATCCGCTCCATTTTGATGGCCTGAAAAGGCCTTTTTCACCCGTTTCCTTCGCCAAAGCGCATCATATTAACCTCTTTTTAGAAGGCATCTGCCCACTGGCCTGAGATTTCGGGCATACTTTGGTTCCAAAGCACAGAAATGAACCTAAATCACTGATGATTCCCCTTCTCTGGCAAAAAAAAACCCGGCCTGACGATCAGGCCGGGTGTTTGATGATACACTTTTCGTG
>CAZRGY010000405.1:0-4289 GCA_964599715.1 uncultured Verrucomicrobiota bacterium
CGGCGGCCACCGGCAAATTAGGTCTCAAGCCTGAAACCCGACGATTTACTATGTTGTAGGTTCGTTGCTCACCCGGCCGACAACACCAGCGGCCGGGTGAAATTGTTTATCAAGCGCTCTTGTCCGCTTTGGCTTGCAGCACGCGGGCGAGCTGCGTTCCAGGCGTATTGATGGTCGCGGCCAGCTTCGTCGCCGGCGCGTTGATGACCCCCAGCAGCTTGGAGCGCAACACTTCGATGGAAGGCAGGTCGGCCAGGGCCACCACATCCTTCGCCTCGAGGCGCTGGTTGTTCAGATAACCGAACTTCAGCTTCGGCTTGTCAAATTCGGCCTGATAGGTCTTCACGACCTTCGCGGCGGACGAAATGTCCTTCTGCCCGGTCACGACGGCCACCTGGCCGGCGAGGGAACCGTTCAGCTCCGCCACACCCGCCTCTTTAGCGGCGATGCGGAAGATGGAGTTCTTGACGACGTGGACCTCGGCGTTCGTGTTCTGCAAACGCTTGCGCAGCTCGGTGAACTGCAACACGGTCAGGCCCGTGTAGTCGACGACGATGAAGAACGGCGACGCGTTCAGGCGCTGCACATATTCTTCGCTGATAAATTTTTTCTCGGCACGCATGGTATTCTCTTTGCCTTTCTGATGATTAAGCGCCCGCAGTGTTCAATGCCCGCAAGTCCAGGTCGATGCCCGGGCTCATCGTGGCCGAAAGCGTGACGGAACGGATGAACGTTCCCTTGACGCTCGACGGACGCGCTTTCACGATCGCGTCGATCACGGCGCGTGCGTTTTCTTCGATCTGGTCCGGCTTGAAAGAAGCCTTGCCGACAACGACGTGCACATTGCCCGTCTTGTCCACTTTGAACTCGACGCGACCGGCCTTCACTTCTTTCACTGCCTTGGCAGTGTCTTCCGTGACCGTGCCCGTCTTCGGGTTCGGCATCAGACCACGAGGTCCGAGCACTTTGCCCAGCTTACGGACTTCAACCATCGCTTCGGGCGTCGCCACGGCGACATCGAAACCGGTCCAGCCGTCCGTGCACTGCTTGATCATGTCTTCGAAACCGACGAACTCGGCACCTGCGGCCTTCGCGGCTTCGGCAGCCGGTCCGGGCTTGGCGAACACGAGCACCTTCACCAGCTTGCCGCTGCCGTGAGGCAGGGGGACGGTGCCACGCACCATCTGGTCGGACTGGCGCGGATCCACCCCGAGGCGGAAAGCCAAGTCCAAGGTTTCGTCGAACTTCGTCTTCGGGAACTGGCCGATCAATTCGGCCGCGGCCTTGAGCGTGCTCGCCTTTTCAGGCACAAGCGCAAGGGCTTTTTTGTAGCGTTTGCTGGGCATTTTTTATAGGCGGTGCAAGCGAGTCCCGGATTTACGGCACTCTCCCGCGTTTAGGGTTTATTCCTGAACTTCGATTCCCATGCTGCGGGCCGTACCGGCCACCACACGGAAAGCAGCTTCTTCATTGCGCGCATTCATGTCGGCCAGCTTGATCTTGACGATCTCCAGCACCTGCTTGCGCGTCACCTTGCCGACCTTGTCCTTGTTCGGCGTCTTGGAGCCGGAGGCGATGCCAGCGGCCTTCTTCAAGAGCACCGAGGCGGGCGGCGACTTGGTGATGAAAGTGAATGACTTATCCTGAAACACCGTGATGACCACGGGGATGATCAGGCCCGCCTGGTCTTTCGTGCGGGCATTGAATTCTTTGCAGAAGCCCATGATGTTCACACCATGCTGACCGAGCGCCGGACCCACCGGGGGAGCCGGATTCGCCTGACCTGCAGGAATCTGCAACTTGATCTGACCTGTTACCTTCTTCGCCATAAAATTAGCTGTTAATTTTTTCTACCGCTTAAGCCTTCTCCACCTGCCAGTATTCCAGTTCCACTGGCGTGTTCCGGCCGAAAATGTTCACCGTAACCTTCAACTTGCCACGCTCCGGCTCGATATCTTCGATCACGCCGCTGAAATTCAGGAACGGACCGTCGTTGATCTTCACCGTCTCACCGATATCAAACTGCACCTTCGGACGCTCAGAATCTTCCGCGTCGGCGATCTGCGCCTTGATGGCCTCGATCTCGTCCGTCGGCGTCGGCGAGGGGCGTTCGCCACCCACAAACCCGATGATGCCCTGCGTGTCCCGGATGAAATACCACGGCTTCTCGATCGGCCGACCATTGTCATCCAGCAAAATCATGTGCACAAACACATAGCCCGGATACAGCTTCCGGCTCGTGACCGTCTTCTTGCCGTTGCGCACTTCCGCCACCTTCTCCATCGGCACCAACACCTCGAGGATGTACTCGCCCATCTCTTCAGGCTTGATGCGCTTCTCGATGCTGTCCTTGACCTTCTGTTCCTGCCCGGACAGCGTATGGATCACAAACCACTGGCTTTTCATCGGCAAAATTCCGTTCTTTCGTTACAGGGTCATCAGAGCCTTCACCAGCGCGGAGACGATAAAGTCCACGATCACCGTGAAGCCGCCCAGCAGGACGATGGATACGAGCACTACGAGCGTCGAACCCTTCAACTCTTCGCGCGTCGGCCAAGAGCACTTGCGCAGCTCTTCCCGCGTCTCGCCCACATAGGCGCTGAAACGCAGCATATAGCCCTTGGCCCACAGGAAGCCGACAACGGCCCCAATGACCAGCACCCAGATTAATGTTGGCAAAAACTCTTTCACAATATTCCAGCTTTGGCGGAGAGGGAGGGATTCGAACCCCCGTTGGCGGTTAAGCCAAAGCGGTTTTCAAGACCGCCGCAATAGACCACTCTGCCACCTCTCCGGCTAGGCTTTTTGGCAGGGCGGGAGGGACTCGAACCCCCAACCGACGGTTTTGGAGACCGCTACTCTACCAATTGAGCTACCGCCCTAAAAAACTTTTACCCAGAGGTATTCTTCGCTCTCAGTTTATCCAATGTTTTTGGAGACGAAACGAGAGTCAGGAGAGTTTCCACTCTCCCGACCCCCGCGTTCCAAATTTATTCAATTAGGAGACCACTTCGCTCACGCGACCGGCACCGATGGTACGACCACCTTCGCGGATGGCGAAGCGTTGGCCCTTTTCCATGGCGATCGGAGCGAGCAGCTCGATATCCACCGAGACGTTATCACCAGGCATCACCATCTCCACGCCTGCGGCGAGGTGAACGGTACCCGTCACGTCAGAGGTGCGGAAGTAGAACTGCGGACGATAGTTCGTGAAGAACGGCGTATGACGGCCACCCTCTTCCTTCGTCAGCACGTAAACCTCGGCCTTGAACTTCGTGTGCGCCTTGATGGAACCCGGCTTCGCGAGCACCATACCGCGCTCCACTTCGTCCTTCTTGGTGCCACGCAGCAAAACGCCAACGTTGTCACCGGCAGAAGCCTTGTCGAGCAGCTTGCGGAACATTTCGATATCCGTCGCCGTCGTCTTGCGAGTGTCTTTCAAGCCGATGATCTCGACTTCAGTCATACGATCAAGGACACCACGCTCAACACGACCCGTCACGACCGTGCCGCGACCTTCGATGTTGAAAACGTCTTCGATGCACATCAGGAACGGCTTGTCGATTTCGCGTTCCGGCAACGGAATCGCTTCATCGATGGCGTTCAGCAAATTCTGGATGGCTTCTTCGCCTTCCGGCTTGCCAGCCATGGCGGCCGTGGCGGAACCACGGACGATCGGCGTCGTGTCGCCAGGGAATTGATACTTGCTCAGCAGATCACGGATTTCCATGTCCACGAGGTCCAGCAATTCCGAGTCATCAACCAGGTCAACCTTGTTGAGGAACACCACGATCGCCGGCACACCGACCTGACGGGCGAGCAGGATGTGCTCACGGGTCTGCGGCATCGGACCGTCAGCAGCGCTCACCACCAAGATCGCGCCGTCCATCTGGGCGGCACCGGTGATCATGTTCTTCACATAATCAGCATGTCCCGGACAGTCGACGTGGGCGTAGTGACGCTTGTCGCTCTCGTATTCCACATGGGAAGCCGCGATGGTAACAGTCTTGCTGTCATCACGAACCGTACCGCCCTTGGTGATATCAGCATAGCTGATCGCCGGGGCCATACCCTTGCGGTGCTGCACTGCAACCAGAGCAGCCGTCAAAGTGGACTTGCCATGGTCAACGTGACCGATCGTACCGACGTTAACGTGCGGTTTAGTTCTCTGAAACGATTCCTTAGCCATCGCGCTTTCCTATTTATTTTTTCGTTTTAGGTTTAGACCAGTTACAAATCAAAACTGGAGCCCATGACCGGGTTTGAACCGGTGACCTCGTCCTTACCAA
>CAZRGY010000406.1:0-4285 GCA_964599715.1 uncultured Verrucomicrobiota bacterium
TCATCCGCCTTGCGGTAATCCCCCCGGCTAAAATACTTCTCCAGCCAGATATACAGGCAGATGAACAGATAGCGGCTCCCCATCTCCTTGATCTTTAGCTTGGCTTCGCCAGTCCGGCGATTGCGCCAAGTGATCGGCATCACCACCCAGGAATATCCCCGCACCATCGCCTTAAGAGGCAGCTCCACGGTCAGGTTAAAATGCGGTGAGAGAAACGGGCGGCAGCCATCGATCACCGTTTTGCGATAGGCCTTAAAAGCATTGGTCGTGTCATTGAGTTTGATGCCGAAAAGCATCCGGATGAAGAGATTGGCCATCCGGTTGACCTTCAGCTTGAACCATGGGTAGTCGATCACCCCGCCCCCTTTCATGAAGCGGCTGCCAAAGACACAATCCCAACCCTCGTTCAATTTACGCCAGTAACGCACCACATCCCGACAATCATCTGATTCATCGGCCATCATGATGACCACGGCATCCCCCTTCATCTCATCCAACCCCTTGATGATCGCCCGGCCAAAGCCATGAAGCCCGTTGTTCTGCACCGGTTGCAACTCGGGCATCTTTTTGGCCAACTCCGTCAGGATTTCCCAAGTCCGGTCACTGCTCCCGTCATCTACCACCACGATGTTGTGCGGTATCTTGTTCAGGGCGAGTTCGAGATGCAGATGCTCTACGGTGGAGGCGATGCAGCCCTCCTCATCCCGGGCAGGCAACACGATGGAGAGCAAAGTCAGCTTAGGAGCCGAGGCAGCGGGAGCTTCGGCCCCCGCTGATACAGATGGGTCATTAGGCTTGGAATCACTCATGCCGTTTTTGAATGACTGCACGCCTCGAAGATTTCCTGCAAGATGGCTTTCAGATCATACCGGTATTTCCACTCAGGGTAATCCTGCTGAAACCGCCGGACATCACTGATCCACCAGATGTGATCCCCTGAACGATTCTCCTCCACATAGGTCCAATCCAGCTTGCGTCCGCTGATCTCTTCACAAAGGGCGATGGCCTCCAGCATGGAGCAATTGCTGTGGCGCCCTCCACCGATATTGTACACCGCACCACTGCCCGGCTTTTGGTAAAAGCTCCAAAACGCATTCACCAGATCATGGCTGTGGATATTGTCGCGTACCTGTTTGCCTTTGTATCCGAAGACCCGGTAAGGCCGGCCTTCCACCGTACACTTCATCAGATAGGATAGGAATCCGTGGAGTTCCGCCCCCGCATGTGCCGGTCCCGTAAGGCAACCGCCCCGGAAACAAACCGTCTTCATGCCAAAATAACGGCCATACTCCTGTACCAAGACATCCGCTGCCACCTTGCTGCAACCAAACAGAGAGTGCTTGCTTTGATCAATGGTCAGTGTCTCGTCGATGCCGTCTTTATACCGATGATCGGCAGCGATTTCCCAACGTTGTTCTTCCTCAATGAGTGGCAGGGAATTGGGCGCATCTCCATACACTTTGTTTGTGCTCGTGAAAATGAAGGCGGCCTCGGGCGAGTAGCGACGCGCGGCTTCGAGCATATTCAACGTCCCATTGGCATTCACCCCAAAATCCGTGAAAGGATCACGGGCCGCCCAATCGTGGGAAGGCTGTGCCGCCGTGTGAACGATCAGGCTGATTGCTTTTCCGTAACGCTCAAACACCTTGAACACCGCTTCCACATCCCGGATATCGATCGCCTGATGTGTGTAACGAGCCAGCGATGCCTCCAGTTGGGCGCGAGTGCCGGAAGTCGATGCACCAGCACCAAAAAAATGGGAGCGCAGGTCATTGTCGATACCTACCACCTCCATGCCTTCAGCATGAAATTTTTTGCTAGTCTCAGAACCGACCAGCCCGGCTGAGCCGGTTATCAGCACTACTGACATGCTCAAATAGTGGAACCAAGCCCCTCATCTTGACAACCGCAGAATGACCAAAATGTTTAACTTCTATTGCCCTGCGTCTCAACTTTTAGAACGTTCAATGATCGAAGTAGTGGAACGCCCTGCTAGAAATGGGATGAAAACGATCTTGGCCCCGGCAGCCTGCACCACCGCGCGTTCTTCAGGATTCAATGTCTCCAAAGTATAATCCCCGCCCTTCACATACACATCCGGCTGTGCTGCCTTGAGCAGATTGGTCGCCCGAACTTCCGGGAAAAGGGTCACCGCATCCACACTGCGCAAGGCCGCCAGAATCTCCGCCCGATCCTGCTCGATATTGATGGGACGGTTTGGTCCCTTGAGATCTTTGATGGAGGCATCTGCATTCAAGCCGACCAGCAACACATCCCCCTGCTCTCTTGCCTGACGCAGATAGCTCACATGCCCGGCATGCAGGATGTCAAAACATCCATGCGTCACCACCAGTTTCAACCCCTTGGATCGCAGCTTCTCACGCCAAGCCGGCAAATCTGCCAGGGATACGATTTCACCCGAAAAATTCATGCCTGAGTTTTCCACGCCTTTGGCAACGTCACAAGTGGCAAAGCAAATCGCTCATACCTTGGAAAGCTCAAGCCAGCCAGGGTTCGCCTCCGCGTGCCGGGCAATCTCCTCCAAGATAGAAGGCAGAGAACGTTTCGGTTGCCACCCCCATTCCCTGGCCGCCAGTTGAGAATCCAGCACCATCCAAGGGATATCGAAAGGTCGCGGTTGCAGATCTGCCTGCACCGGGTGCGCCCCGAATCGCTCATCACACCAGTCAGTCAATTGTCGCAGTGACATGCAGTTCTGAGTGCCCCCAGCCACATTCACCAAACGCGGCTTCTGTTTGTCATTACGGGCAGCCAGTTGCTGCAAGAGCAGTTCGGCCAAGTCTTCCGGGTGCAGCACATCGCGCACCTGATGCCCGGTGCCCTCAAAGCCGATATACTTCAGCGGCTGCCGGTATTTGTGAGCGTTCA
This sequence comes from uncultured Verrucomicrobiota bacterium, assembly GCA_964599715.1. Classification (GTDB taxonomy): domain Bacteria; phylum Verrucomicrobiota; class Verrucomicrobiia; order Limisphaerales; family JAEYXS01; genus JAEYXS01. The sequence goes on from CAZRGY010000406.1 coordinate 2,890, forward strand.
ACCAATACGAGAATATCCCCTGTGCCGGATGGCCGAATTGACCGGCTCCGGCAAGCACCCCACAACGGTTGATCCAAACCGGCACATTGAACGCATGATAATACTCCAGCGCCAGAGCTTCCGAGGCGAGTTTGGTGGCTCCGTACAAAGATATCGGGGCTTGGGTGGAAAAAGACTCCGTCACTCCTAGCCCACTGCAACCTGCAGGCGCAGGTGCCGCCGTATCGAATTCAAATGCCTTCGCAGAGGACTTGAGCGGAATGGAAACCAAGGCCGGAATGGAATAGACGCGACTGGTGCTCAAAAGGATAAATCCAGCCTGACGGGAGCGGCAAAACTCCAGCAGGTTAACTGTCCCTCCCAGATTGTGCTCCACCAACTGGCGGCTGCTGGTCTTGCCATCCACTCCGGCCAGCACGCTAGGGTTGGCGGCGGCATCGATCACCCAGTCGACCTCTCCAAACGATTCCAAGTCAGAGGACTGCCGGATATCTCCATGACGGAAGGTGACGCCCATTCCGGCCAGTTGACGGACATTCGTTTCAGAACCGGGGCGGCTAAGATTATCGATGCCGGAAAGAGTCCAATCAGGTTGGCGGGTCTTGATGATACGGGCCAAAGAACTGCCGACAAAGCCGCAGACTCCCGTGATCAAGATTTTCATACTCAACCTGCCCTATCACCCGCCAGAATTTGCCCGGCAAATATGCCGGGGTCAGCGGCTTAGGGCGCGGCAGGGGTCGGATTTTCTTTCTCTGCTTCAGCCTTGGCTTTGGCTGCTGCTGCCGCTTTTTCCTCGGCCATCCGACGCTCTAACAGATGCTGCTGAGCCTTCTTTTTGGCCTGCTGCTGCAAGTGGTGATGCGCTGCGGTGGTGCCTTTGGGTGGCTTCGGGGCCGGCGGTTTGGGACGCGGTGGCTTACCCGGTTTACCGGCCTCCAAGCTGGTCGCGGTGCCTACCACGATGACGGTTGCGAGGCAAAGCCGCAAAACGACTCTGGTCAAGTTCTTGGAAAAGCCTGCGCGTTTCATAGTTATCTTAATAACCCGGTCGGCCATATTATTCAACCCCTAGGTTTCTATACCTTTTCCGCTCCACCCGCCAGTTTGCCCAGCAACTGGTTCATCCGCTGCACCATGCTGCGGGAATCTTCCAGCAAACCGACGGATAACCGGGCATTATCGAACAACTGCTCGGCCAAAAGGGCCGCCAACGTTCCATCCGTCTGGCGCAAACCATTCAGGCGTACCATCAGGTCGTGAGATTGGTTCAGTTCCAAGTCCAGCTTCTGCATCGCCTCAGTCGCCTTGTCCTTGCCCATGGCCTTGATGATCCGCCGCATGCTGGCGGTCATGAATTTGTCGCCATCCACCACCGCCACCGGGCTGTCCACCA
>CAZRGY010000407.1:0-4272 GCA_964599715.1 uncultured Verrucomicrobiota bacterium
AGCGTGGTCATGTCGAGCAGGTTGGCGAAGGCGTTCTGCCCGGAGGCGATCTGCTGGACCTGGCGGTTGTAGGCAGTGCGGAGGGTGAGGACCTCCCGGCGCGACAGCGGTTCACCGTCGCGGCGAAACGCCTCGAAGGCGACTCCCATCCGCTGCGAATAGTCGTCCGCAAACCGCATCAATTTCTGCTGCAACTCGACCAGGTTCACCTCCCTCACGGTCGAGCCGGCGGGGATCAACACGCGGAACGCGTTTGCCGGGGCCTCGAAGAGGGAGTTCACGACACGGCAGCCGCACAGCAGCAGGGTGGCCAGCACCAGCAGCGCGCCCACGCACCAACGCGGACTGGTGACGGCGGCGTTCATCTCGCGCAAAATTCCTCAAAGCCGCCCCCCAGCAGCGTGGCGGCGTCCCGGCGGATTTCCGCGTCATCCATCACCCAGCCGCTCGCAGCGATGTCGAGGTACTTGTCCGAGAGGACGCGGGCGATGATCGGACGCGAGTGCTCCCATTTGTAAAGCAACTGGTCGAGCACGCGCGCGTCGCTATGCTGCGGGGTGAAGCTCATGCCGAGCAGCTCCATCCTCATGCGGGTCATCTCCTCGATCAGCGAGGGAATGTTGAGGAACCACCAGCAGCCGAAGATGTGCAGGTTGCGGAACTTGCGCGCCAGCACGCACACCTCATGCTGGTTCTCGCGGGAAAGCACCGTGGCCAAAAACTTGTTGTCCGGATGCATCGCAAACAGCTTCTCATATGCGGCCATGTTCGCCTTCGCCATGCCGTCACCGGCCAGATGCAACTGCGGATTCACCGCGCGCTTCACGCCCGGCATCACGGCGAATGGCAGATTGAACTCACGGCAATGTGGCAACACCGCCTTCTCAATCAACTTCGCCGCAGGGCCTTCATCAGGGTATTTGAAATCCGGCGGCAACGACACCATGACATACTGGGCATCGATGCGTTTGGTCCAATCCGACAGGAAACGGCGCACCCCTGAGATAGTCGCCTCGTTCAGGTCCGCACCGTCCACATATCCCCACTCCATGAGGTTCTGGTGCGAGTCATGCCAGGAAAGCAGCAGCGGATCGATGCGTAATGCCGCCGTAAAACGCTCATCACGGGTGAAACCTTTTTCCCATACCGGGCGCTCCGTCACATCGAACGGCGAGTTCGTCATGCAGATGCGGTTGACCTTCGCCAACTCCATCGTCTTAGTGATGTAATCGGCCGGCTTTTGCGCCGCAAACCACTTGCGGATGCTGCCCAAGTCGCGTTGCTTCACATCCAGCCCCAGCTTGTTCAGAGTCGTCAACACGCCGCGGCAGGACTCCGAGATGGGGGTGTTTTCAATGAAAAGCGCTTTCCAGATGAGCTCGGCCTGTTGGGATTTCGGCAAGGCCCAAAACTTCTGGTACGGCATGTCAAAATAGCGGAACGCCTCGGCCACCAGATAGTGATAGATGAGCAATTCATCGATTCCCCAGAGCAGGAGATCTCCAAACGCGGCATCATACAGATGCGTATGGATGTCATACACGGGCGTGTTATGGACTAACTGCTCTACCTTCGCTGCCAAAGCAGCGCGATTTTGGGATGTCAAATTCACACTCATCAATCTGGCGTGACATTACCGGAGCAAAAAGTCCGGTGCGATAAGAATTTTGACCCTGTTAAGGCCGCCTTTCCATGGCGGTAAGGATTACTAACACCAACCCGCCCTACACATCAGTGGGCGTCGTCTCGGCAGGCGGTGTAGGAGTCGGTTTCGTCTTGGGCAGGTAAGGCTGACGAAACACCACATCGAAATCGTAAACAGCTTTGAAATCTTCCGGACGGTCATTCTCGGTCTTCCCCAGCAATCCCTCCCCAACCATGTTGAAGACAATCTCGCCAAAGTCCTCCGTCCCTTTGATGCCCCAGCTCTCAAAGACAGTCAGGGTCATCGGACCAAACCGTTGGATGGCGAAATCGCGGATACCATTAAGCAACTGCTGACCGGAAACATGATGATCGGGGTCCGTAGAAGTCCCTTCCCGATGCCGTATCTTCTCCGCCCGGCCCAAGGATTTCTGGGTGAAATCCAAGGCCTCACGCAGAAAATCATAAGCGTCCGCATCGTAGCGGCTATCGCGCGCCACGATCTGTTCTACGCCTTCTTCAAAGCTGCGTTGTTGCATATATCTATTCTGCCGTCTGCACCGCCGGGGCCGGTTTTGGCTCAGCCAAGCGCCACGTCTTCACGACCCAGCCCAAAAGCAGCAACCCCACTGCCAGCCCTATTATCCATTTCTGCTGTCGGGTCAGACCGAACATGGCTAAGCCAAGTTAAGTAGTCGCATCGGCTAAACAGCCACAATATTGACCAGTTTTTTGGGAACCACGACAACTTTTTTTATCGTCTTCCCGTCGATGAACGCCTTCACCTTCTCCGACGCCTTGGCGGCGGCTTCGATGCTGGCATTGTCCGCTGCCGTCGGCACCTTGATGACATCACGCAATTTTCCGTTCACCTGCACCGGAATCTCGATCTCATCCTCGATGAGCAAAGCCGGATCAAACTTCGGCCACGCGGCGTAAGTCAGCGACGGAGCCACGTGTCCGAAGGTCGCGTGCAAGCGCGCCCAAAGTTCCTCCGCCAAGTGCGGCGCAAACGGCGCGAGCAATTGCAGGAATGTCCGCATCACCGAGAACGGCTTGGTCTGCCAGGTGCTTGCTTCGTTGCTGAACACCATCATGGCCGAGATGGCCGTGTTGAAACGCATGCCTTCGAGGTCTTCCGTCACCTTCTTGATACAAGCGTGCAAAACCTTCAACTGCGCCTTCGTCGGCTCAGCTTCCAAAATACCGCCATCCAAGATGATCAAGTCGAGCAACTCACCACGCGTCTCTGGCGTGGCGACGGCTTCCGCTTGTTCATAAGCCGTCTCCGCCTTGTCATCCACAAACATGCGCCAGACGCGACCGAGGAAGCGATAGACGCCTTCCACGCCACGCGTATTCCACGGCTTGCTCTCCTGCAAGGGGCCCATGAACATCTCGTAAAGACGGAACGCATCCGCACCGTATTCCACCAACACATCATCGGGATTCACCACGTTACCACGGCTCTTGGACATCTTCTGTCCATCCTCGCCCATGATAAGACCTTGGTTCACCAGCTTGTAGAATGGCTCCGGCGTAGAGACGTGTCCGAGATCAAACAAGACCTTGTGCCAGAAGCGTGCGTAGAGCAGATGCAACACCGCGTGCTCAGTACCACCGACGTAGAGGTCCACACCCGGTTTTACCTCACCCCGCGTCTTTCCCGTGCCCATCCAATAAGACTCCGCATCCGGACCGACAAAAGCTTTACCATTCAACGCATCGGCATAACGCAGATAATACCAGCATGACCCGCCCCATTGCGGCATCGTGTTAGATTCACGCACGGCACCATCAGGCAAGTTCATCCAATCCGTCGCGCGAGCCAGAGGTGGCTGTCCATCGGGCGTCGGCTTGTATTCTTCCAGCTTCGGCGGCAGCAAAGGCAATTGTGATTCGGTCAAAGCCTCGTGATAGAGATTCCCGTTAGCATCTTTCTTCCAGATGATCGGGAATGGCTCACCCCAATAACGCTGACGGCTGAAGAGCCAGTCGCGCAATTTGTAATTGATGGTCTTCTTGCCAAGGTCTTTGGATTCCAACCAAACAGTGATCTTGCGCTTGGCTTCCTTGGTCGGCAACCCGTCCAGAGAGACATCTGCACTCGTGGAATTGACCGCAGTGCCTTCATCACAGAAGCCCTGCCAATCCGTTTTTGTATCTGGCGGCTGAACCACCTGCACGATCGGCAAGCTGAACTTCTTAGCAAATTCGAAATCACGCTCATCGTGCGCGGGCACAGCCATGATCGCGCCCGTGCCATAAGTCGAGAGCACGTAGTCCGCAATCCAGATAGGAATCTTTTGGCCATTCACTGGATTGATGACATTGGCTCCGGTCCATACACCGGTCTTTTCCTTGGCCAATTCGGTGCGCTCCAGATCGCTCTTGGTCGCTGCAAACTCTTGATACTTCTTCACCGCATCCGCCTGCTCAGCGGTCGTAATCTCCTTCACCAATTTATGCTCGGGAGAAAGCACCATGTAAGTGGCACCAAACAAAGTATCAGGCCGAGTCGTGAACACGCGAATCTTCGCGTCATACCCAGCCACCTGGAAATCCACTTCCGCTCCTTCACTGCGGCCGATCCAGTTCCGCTGCATTTCCTTGAGCGAATCCGTCCAG
>CAZRGY010000408.1:0-4260 GCA_964599715.1 uncultured Verrucomicrobiota bacterium
GCCCAATAACACAACTCAGGCAAGCGAAAACTGTCACAGCACGAAACCCATCACCGCCATCGTGCCTCCCTAAATGTAGGCGATAAATACTTGATACTGAACAAGCCTTACAGAACCGGCGCAATATACCGTTCTAGTAAAACTTCATCCCTGAAAAAGAAGCCCTTGCGCCGTATTTTGACAGAGCAAGCCGTCCATCTTGATTGTGAGCCTGCCAGTTTTCAGCCGCTACTCCATGGCATAACCGTCTTGTCAGGTCTCTGAATCACTACGGGGACCAATCGGCGCTCTAGCTTCTCTCCGACACGCCAGAGCCACGAATCAGGTGGATTTCGCCGTGCCCGCCAAGTTCGGCCTCACCTACAAAGACCGGGGCAATACGAACAAGACTCCATTCTGCATCCATCGCGCTCCGCTGGGCACACATGAACGCTTCATCGGCTTCCTGATCGAGCATTACGCGGGCAACTTCCCGCTCTGGCTCGCTCCTGACCAGGTGCGCGTCATTACCATCGGTGACGACGAGAAACTCGTCGGCCATGCCAAGGCCATCGTGAGCGAGCTTCGCGGCAAAATGGCCCGGGTGGAAGGTGATTTCGGCGCCGAGCCCATCAAGGCGAAGATCCAGAACGCCGAGCAATTCCGCGTGCATACTATGCTCGTCCTCGGGACACGCGAATTGGAGAACGACAGCGTAGCCATCCGTCTCCACGGTAAAGGCAACGTTGGCACCAAGCCCACGAGCGATGCGATTGCAGGTATCGTTGCCGCGATTGCAGAACGCCGCGCTAATCCGATGCACGAATCGCCTGGCTCCAAAGCTCAAGAATAGCTGCCCTGCGGATGCGGCCAAAAGCCCATCCGGCAGGAACGCTGTCTTTAGGTTTCCCCCTAAGCATTGGGCATTTTGAAAGTGAAAGGCGTGAGCCCTTTTAAAGGGCTCACGCCTTGTTGTTTTACTCGCCCACGGGCAGCAGATCCACAGCTTCGCGTATCCGCCTGATCTTTTCTACGGTTGGTTCGCAGACCGCATCCAGTTTGATCAATGATTTTTCCGGCGTATCCGCCAGCCCTACGCACATGGCGACGAGCCAGTGATTCGTCAGATACACCTTGGCCTCATCTGGTTTCACCAGACTGAACAAACCGGCGTAAAACCACGGCTTCGGATCCTCCATCGGATCGCTTCGCTGCACCATGAGATAGGCGTTGCGGCAGGAGAGTGCCAATCGTTCCGCATCCTCATTTTCGAGATGCTCCATGTAGGCCTGAGCGTTCTTGCCCAATCCGTGATGCACGATCCATCGGCTGTTACCGCGGCGCACCCACGCCACATGATCGACCATATCTGAAACATAAAGCATACTGCCTCCTTCAATGGTTGAAGATTGCCGCTTCTGGCAACCCGATCACCTGCCGATGATGCGCTGTTGGAAGCCGCCCCAGTAGTTTGCGAACGCGCAAACATAATGTGCCGCCAGGCACAGGCCAGTCGAACTCATCGCCCACGCGATAGCCCAGCATCGCAGTACCTATCGGCGCCAAGATCGAGACATAACCGCGCGTGATATCCGCATTCTCCGGATAAACCAGCGCATAGGTCATCAATTCGCCGTTATCCATGTCTTCCAATTCCACGATGGAATCCATGGCGATGACATCCTCTGGCAATTCCGCATCTGGCAGGATTTGAGCACGCTCCATCTCCCTCTCCAAACGCCGCAGATTCTCTGGCGACATTCCATTTCTAGACGACTTGCGGGCTTGGATCAGCAGCTTGAGCCGACGAGCATCCCGCTCCGAGACGATTACAGACAGATTCATGATTACATTTAAAAACAAGGGATTAGGCAACGCCCTGAGCTTTCAGGACGTTACGATTCAAGGAAAAGAAACTAGGATGAAGCGGGAGCTAAGCCAGACAGGTGAACCCTGTAATGTTAGCTCCCCAGCAGGCGGAAGGCCGAAAGGCGATGCAAACACAGGTCACAACCCAATCCACCCGTGGAAGCCTTTGGCTCCGAGCTCAGGTGCTGGACTGTTACTGTTTTTGACATCACAAGGAGATTACCACTAAAACGCAAAAAAGCAAATGCCGTCCTGCTAATTGGGTTCTCCACTATTTTGCTCAGAAAAGGATCGATACAACCGTCAAGATTGCTTGGTCGGAACCACAGCAGCATCCGTCTTCGATATCACCATCGGCACCGAACGACGCTCTAACTTGTCCCCGATACGCCAAAGCCACTCGAATCCGAGATTGAAAATCACCACGGCGACAATGCAGAGCACCACGCCAATCCAACCGATGCGTGCCTGCTCCTGCTGCATCGTCCACAAAAACTGGATGACACACAGCACGGCCACCACCAGCAGCGTTGATTTGCGGCCGATCTTGTCCACGATGAACGCCCCCAGTGGTGCACCCAAAGCAACCACCGGTGCCGCCGCCAGCCAGTTCTCATAAACGCCCTCCTGCACCCCGGTGAAGAATGCCTTCGTCGCGATGCCCACCAAAGATGTAAACGCCATGATGATAACCGATGAAGGAATCGCCGTTTTCAGGTCCGCCCGCATCAGCAACACCATCACCGCGTAAAGGATCATATCGATACCCACACCCGTGACGGAGGCCACCAGCGCGCCCCCTAGCAGACCCACGGCAAAGCCCACATTCCGGTCAAAGGCATGCGCGGCCCCGGTCTCACCGATATTGGCGCAGATATCATTCGTCCGCCGCAGATGCAGCACCCCGAAACTGGCCCACACCACTGCGAACAGGATCTTGATGGCCAGTTCAGGGATCAAAGGCGCGAAAAAGAATATCCCCATCGGCGTGCCGATCAAGGCTCCGAAAAAGGACCAGCGCAGCAGCACCCACTCCAGATGCTGCCTACGGCACAGGATGAAGATAGCGGCACTGGTCATCCCGATAGACTGCACCGCAAAACTGAAATCACGCCCCAGTGTGGCGGGCAATTTGAACAGCAGGACAAGGATCGGAAATCCGACCGTCCCTCCCCCCATCGGGGTGGAACCCGCCACATACGACCCCATCGCCATCGCCGTCGCGATACCCCAGTGCTCCCGCAGCGTGTGCCAATGGTTCCCGGTGATGATGATGGTCAGCCAGACCGTATAAAATACGGCCAGCCACAATCCAAAAATCCACAACTTGCTCTGCTTGGGTTCGGCCATAACGTTCGTCGCTGATGCACTGCCTGCGGATTCAACAGCTAAAAGCGGACATCCAACCTAGCCGGCATCCGGCTGTCAAACCAACAAGCGGCAGAAAACTACGCTACCGAACTAAATTGGCAATCACCATTTTTCACATACATCAAACGAAATGTTATTGAAGCTTCCAGACCGACCGGATGAAATCGCCCCGGGTGCTGGTTCCATTCGCCTTGGGAAGCTGGTCCGGCTTGACACCCAAGCTGGTCGCAAGCTTGGCCCAGCGTGCGGCCAGTTCCTTGTCCAGCACCTTGCCCAATTCCACTTCGTGGCCCGGATAATTCTCGTGATACTGGCTGATGATCTTCCTGCCGCGGGCCCCGGGCTTGCCGGGCATTGGCGCCAAACCATGCAACCCGCCTGCTGTTCCCCACCATTGGACCATGGGGTAATCCGGGTTTCCCGGCAGCACATCAGTCGTGTAGATCGTGCCGGAACCATTCTCATGCAGGCGACGTTGCAGTTTGGGTATACTGACACTCTGCACATCGGTCTTGGACTTCACCGCCATCGCTGCCGCATGTCCTGAAGCCTGTCCCAGTGAGGTCCAGATAGGCTCCAGCCGTAACGCACAAAAGCCCACATGCGATGCGCTCATCGCACCGGGCACCAGCAGGTTCTTCACATCCTTTGGCAAAAGCACGCCATACGGAATCTGATAAGGCGGTGTGGCCTGATAGAATTCACCTGTGTGCTTGCCCCCAAAGTGCGAGCCCTCATGTAAAGTGCCGTGGCAGTTATGGGTGTATTCACCCAACGCGATGGCATCCTTGTGCAAAATCCCTCGCGCATCACCCGGAGCATGCTGCGTATCATTCTGGGTATACACATGCACCCCGACCATGCGACGCGCCTCCCGCACATAGATTTGCCCCGGGATATTGTCCGTCTCCACGAACTCATCCTTGCACAAGCCCCACGAAAGAGCTTCATCCCGCAAATATTTTGGCACAGCATCATCATTCTGGAAAAAGTAGAGCAACCCCAGATTCCAGAGCAGATGATGGTCGTAGATTTCCTGGC
>CAZRGY010000409.1:0-4246 GCA_964599715.1 uncultured Verrucomicrobiota bacterium
CTGGTGGAGGCGGCGGGAGTTGAACCCGCGTCCCAAGCAAAGCTACCAGTCACGACTACATGCTTAGCCAGGAAAAATTGTCGGCTATGTGCTTGCGTCCTGACAGCGAAACACACTGCTTAGTCTGCATGATATAAGATTCGATTGAGAGTCGCGCAGTCTCCGCTTCAATCTACCCGTCTATAGCGTCCATCCACCGTAGTCGGGGTCCAGTGGCGGACGTCACAGCAACTTAGGCTGCGAGGGCCAGTTCTTCGTTGGCAACTAATTTTTTGACCTGATGATTTACGAGGCCAACAGATCATCCTCGGCATGCCGCTTCTGATGCGTTCACATGGTCGAAACCAGTACGCCCCCATGAGCCAGCACGGACAACATCCACTGTGCAAGGGACTTCGTCAAGTGTTGCCCCAGTGGAAAGAAGTCCGAAATTCGTAATCGAAAAACCGAAAACTACTTATTTGCTCAAGCCGCGCTCACTGCTGCGGGCGAACTGGAGCAGGTGCAAGACTTCGGGAAGCTTGGGCAGTTCAGCCTCGATCCGCACCAGCGCGTTGCTGATGGTCAGACCGTCGCGGAAGATGATCTTGTAGGCCTGCTTCATGGCACCTTGGGCTTCTTCGGTCACCCCATTACGTTCCATGCCCACTTTGTTCACTGTGCGAGTCTCAGCAGGATTGCCATCGGCCAGCATGTAGGGTGGCACGTCTTGCACCACCTTGGAACAGCCGCCAATGATGGCCATGGTGCCGATGCGGCAGAACTGATGCACGGCTGCCAGACCGCCGATGATGGCGTGATCTTCCACTGTCACATGGCCGGCCAATGTGCCGACATTTGACATCACGATGTGATTGCCCAACTGGCAGTCGTGCGCGATATGGCAATAGGCCAAGATATTGTTCTCCGAGCCGATGACGGTCGCATCGCCATCGGAAGTAGCGCTGTGGACAGTCACGTATTCGCGGAAGGTGTTTTTGTCACCGATGCGCGTCCACGTCGTGCCGCCCTTCCACTTCAGGTCCTGCGTCTTCAGGCCGATGCTCGCAAAAGGGAAAATTTCATTACCGCTGCCCAAGGTTGTATGGCCATCGATGACGACGTGCGAGTGCAGCTTGCAATCTGCTCCCAACGTCACGTGCTCGCCGATGATGCAATAGGGTCCGATCTGGCAGCCTTCGCCGATCTTCGCATTTGGATGAACCACTGCGGTGGGGTGAATCGTCGTCATGGTCGGTTTATGGAGACAAGACCATGAAGGTCACTTCCGCCTCGCTCACCACTTCGGCATCGACGCTGCAAACGCCCTTGGCCTTGCCGATCTTGCCGCGCCATTTGGTCAGTTCCACATCGATGACTAATACGGAACCCGGACGCACAGGCTTGCGCCATTTCACACTTTCAGCGGCCATGAAGTAGGCGATCTTGCCCGCGTTCTCCGCCTGCTTGAGCATGAGGATGCCGGCGACCTGAGCGATGGCTTCCAATTGCAGCACACCGGGCATCACCGGATGTCCGGGGAAATGGCCTTGGAAATACTGCTCGTTCATCGTCACGAACTTCTCCGCGACGATCTTCAAGCCTTCGATCTTCGTGACGCGATCCACCATCAGGAAAGGATAACGATGCGGGAGCACCTTCATCACCTGCATGGTGTCGAGACAGGCACCGTCTTGGACGAGATTCTCGCTACCGCTTGCTGGCGCTTCTTCTTTGGCCTTTTCCTTGGCGGGAGCGGCGGGCTTGGGAGTCACTGGTTCTGGCGGCGGAGTGAACGTCTGGGCTTGCACGAGCGGCTTGCGCATCTGCGCGTGGATGAGCTTGGTCAACTCCACATTGCCCCCATGGCTCGGCTTCACCGCGATGATGTGACCGATGACCGGGCAACCGAGCAACGTCACATCGCCCAAGATGTCGAGCATCTTGTGGCGGACAAATTCTTCGGGATAACGTAGCGGCTCAGTCGTCAGCACGGCGTCATCACGGATGACCACGGCGTTCTCCAAGCTGCCGCCTTTGATCAAGCCGTTCTTGATGAGATACTCGATCTCCTCGAAATAGCAGAACGTGCGCGCGTGGGAGAGTTCCTTCTTCCACGTCTCCGGCGTGATATCCGTGGAAAAGAACTGGGTGAACCGTCCGCCCTGCCCGGCGCTGGTGCAGGTGATCTTTAGCGTGTCACTGGGGAAAATTGAGATGATGGTCTCACCGCTGACGAACTGCACCGGTTCCGTGACTTTGTAAGGCTCGCGCTTTTCCGTCTGGGTAACAGTGCCCGCCTGATCCAACAGCTGGACGTATTCACGGGAGCTACCGTCAGCGATGGGCGGTTCATTGGCATCGATCTCGATGATGGCGTTATCGATGTTATAACCCGCAAACGCCGCGAGGATGTGCTCCACCGTATGGATGCGCACATTGCCCTTGCCAAGCGTGGTCGAGCGGTTCGTATCCGTGACGTTCTCGACGCGGGCCTCGATCTCCGGTTTGCCTTCCAAGTCCGTGCGGCGGAAGCGCAAACCCGTATTCGGCTCCGCCGGGAGGAAGGTCATCTTCACCCGGTTTCCGCTGTGCAGCCCCACACCCTCATAGGACACCGGCTGCTTGATTGTCTGCTGTTGTAACACGGCGAAAGATTAAACAGATGGACGGCGGGCAAAGCAAGCGGGCTTCTCAGCCCCTGCTCAGCCCCTTGCCTTAAATCATGTGGCAGAACATGGCGTCGCGCAGCTTGGGCTCAAACCAAGTGCTCTTCGGCGGCATGATGCCGTCCGCATCCGCGATGCTCATGAGATCCTCGATGCTCGTCGGGAACATGCTGAAGGCACAGGCGTATTCGCCGCTGTTCACCAGCTTCTCCAGCTCGGCGGTGCCGCGGATGCCACCCACGAAATTGACCTGCTTGCTCGTGCGCGGATCGTCGATGCCGAAAACCGGCGCGAGCACATATTTCTGCAACAAGGTCACATCCAGTTTCTCGATGGGGTCCGTCGTGGCGGCGAAATGCGGACGGAAATGCAAGGTGAACCATTGCCCGCCGACATAGAAACCCAACTCATGTTTCCGCGTCGGCTTGGCCACTCCCTGCGGCGTGATGATGAAGACTTTGTCCAACTTCTCCATCAGTTGCTCGACCGTATTGCCGTTCAGCGTCTTCAAGACACGGTTGTAAGGCAGGATCTGCATCTGGTTATGCGGGAAGATCACCGTGAGGAAACCGCCGCTGTGCCCTGCCCCTTTGCGTGAGGTGAAGACGCGACCAGCTGCCGCACTGCGATGATGACCATCCGCGATGTAGAGGAACGGAATCTTGGCAAACTCGGCCTCGATGAACTGGATGGACTCGGCATCCGCTATGACCCAAGCCGTGTGGCGCACCCCATCCTTGGCCGTGATGTCGATATTCGGCGTCTCGGCCGTCTTCTTCGCCACGAGCGCATCGATGGCGGCCTGCGCCTTGTAGGTGAGGAACACCGGGCCCGTCTGGGAATTCAACGTCTCGATATGGCGCACGCGATCATCCTCCTTGTCCGGGCGGGTGAACTCGTGCTTCTTGATGATGCCATCCAGATACTCCTGGCAGCTCGCGGCGGCCACGAGGCCGACTTGGCTATGGCTGCCCATGATCTGGCGGTAGAGATAAAAGCACGGCTGGGCATCCTGCACCAAGGAACCATCCGCGATCATCTTGGCGAAATTCTCGGCGCCCTTGGCATAGACCTCGTCACTGTGAACATCCGTGCCCGGCGGCAGGTCAATCTCGGGCTTGCTGACGTGTAGAAAACTCAGAGGATTTCCAGCCGCCATCTCGCGGGCCTCTTCGGACGACATGACATCGTAAGGCAATTCGCAGACTTGGGCAGCCAGTTCAGGTTTCGGACGCAGCGCAGCAAACGGTTTCAAAGTAGCCATAAAATGGACCGCGACCATAGGGGCGAAGCCCGGGAAACGCACGAAAAAAGTCAGGCAAAAACGACCATATCACCCTTTTACATCCCCCAGATTGCCGATGTATTTTAAGCCCGGTTCCGTTGCAAAAGGGCTTGATTTCCAATCTCTTTCCATTCCAATAAGCACCCGTTATTGCTTAAACCAGAGCTTTTTGCATGGCGAAGGAAGAGCCCATTGAAATCGAAGGCACGGTGACCCAAGTGTTGCCCGGGACGATGTTTCGCGTCGCCCTAAGGACCGGCCATGAGGTGCTGGCCCACATTTCCGGCAAAATGCGCAAGCATTTCATCCGTAT
>CAZRGY010000410.1:0-1682 GCA_964599715.1 uncultured Verrucomicrobiota bacterium
GTGTGAAGGCGCGAAGCTCGCCCAGGCGCAGGCGGCGGTGGTGACGCAACTGGAGCTGGTGAAGGAACTCGGTATCACGGAAGCGGAACTGGCGAAGGCGGTGAAGCAATTCACGGCGGCGACGCTCGCGACGCGCAAGACGATGCAGGGTCAGGCGCAGGATCTGGGCGGAAGCTGGTTGGCGGCGAATGACCTGAATTTCTCAGAGCGGTATCTCGCCGCGGTGCGTCAAGCGACACCGGCGGATCTGCAGCGGGTGGCGCAGCATTATCTCAAGACGGACAACCGGACGGTTTACTCGCTGGTGCCGACGGGTTGTGCGCCGAAGGCGGACAAGGCCGTGCTGGCGCATCAGACAGGGGCGATCCAGTTGTTCACGCTGGCGAACGGGTTGAAGCTGCTGGTGAAGGAAGATCACCGGTTGCCATTTGTGGAGTTCCGCGCGGTGTTTCAGGGCGGCGTGCTGGCGGAGACCAAGGATAATAACGGTGTGACGCAATTGCTCGCGCGGATGCTGTTGCAAGGGACGAAGAAACGTAACTCGGAGCAGATCGCGGAAGAGATCGAGTCGGTAGGCGGCAGTATCGATGCTTACGGCGGGAACAACAGTTTCGGGCTGTCGCTGGAGACGTTGAGCAGTGACATCGACCTGGGCATGGACCTGATGGCGGATGTGCTGCTGAATCCGGCGTTTCCGACGGAAGACTTGGTGCGCGAGCGCGAGATGCAACTGGCGGCGATCCGTTCGCGGCGCGACCAACTCCTGCAGAGTTGCAGCTCGTTGATGCGCCGGACGTTGTTCGGGCCGAGCGGATATGGTTTTGATGCGACGGGCACGGAAGACAGCGTGGCGCAACTGGACGGGACGAAGCTGCGGAGCTTCTACGAACAGGTCATCGCGCCGTCGAATTGCGTGCTGGCGATCTTCGGTGATGTGAAGTCGCCGGAGATCCTCGCGGCGGTGGAAAAAGCGCTGGGCGGATGGAAGGATGCCAGCAAGGGACACTCGCTGGTGAATGCGTTGCCGATGCCGGAGGCGAAGGAGCTGCGACACGTGACGGAGGTGCGCGATAAGAAGCAGGCGGTGGTGGTGATCGGGTTCCCGGGCACGACGCTGAAGGCGAATGACCGGTATGCGATCGAACTATTGGCTGAGGCGTGTAGCGACCTGGGGTCGCGGCTGTTCATCCGGATACGCGACCAGCTCGGGCTGGCGTATTACGTGGGTGCGCAGAGTTTTCCGGGATTGGTGCCGGGCGGGTTCTGGTTCTATGTGGGCACAGCGCCGGAGAAAGTGGCGCTGGTGGAGGAAGAATTGCTCAAAGAGGCGGCGTTGCTCGTGAAGGACGGCTTGTCGGCGGAGGAATTGAAGCGCGCGAAGGCGAAGATCGTGGGGCAGAAGAAGATCGCGCGGCAGGAGCTGGGCGGCTACGCCTCGGCGACGGCGCTGGACGAGCTTTACGGGTTGGGCTTTGCGAACAATGAGACGGAAGACCAGCATTATGAGGCGGTCACCGTGGAGGAAGTGAAAGCGGTGGCAGCGAAGTATTTACGCCCGGAACTGGCCGTGGTGGCGGTGGTGGGACCGGCGGCATGATGAAGAATTCAGAATTTTGAATGATGAATCCGAGAGGGGATGAGCGTGGTGGAAAATAAAGTTGAGAGAAATGTTTTCCCAAAAA
>CAZRGY010000410.1:1692-4240 GCA_964599715.1 uncultured Verrucomicrobiota bacterium
GTCACCAAACTCCGCAAGGTGGGCTGACGCGATTCCCCGGGACAATCTGCTTGCGGCGAGGGTCGGAGCTGGGGAGAGACTATCCCCGTCAGGGCCCATGGAATGCGGACTTACGAACCCCGCCAGGGCCGGAAGGCAGCAACGGTAGTTTGCTCTTCATCTGCCGTGGTGTCCCTGACACTTCCTTCAAAGACTTGGGAAACATCGAACTTCCAACGTCCAACTCTCAACATCGAAAGAATCGAGTCAGAGCCTTCCCGCATGCGGGACTGCTACGGGTTTGGAGCGGGGACGAAGAGCGAGGACGCCCCGACTTTTCAGTACGGGGTGCAGGACGAGCACGATCCAAATTGTGGAAAACTTGGGCTCGTAATCTCTGCCGGGTAAACCATACTTTTCCAGCCATGTCATATCAGGTCATAGCCCGGAAGTACCGTCCCCAAAAGTTTGAGGACGTGGTGGGACAGGAGCATGTCTCGCAGACGCTGGCCAACGCCATCAAGGCGGGGCGCATCGCGCATGCGTATCTCTTCTGCGGCCCGCGCGGCACGGGCAAGACCACGATGGCTCGTATTTTCGCGAAGGCGCTGAATTGCACGGGTGGGCCGAAGGCGGATTTCGATGTGGCCGATCCGAAATGCCAGGAGATCGCCGACGGGCGTTCGCTGGACGTGATCGAGATCGACGGTGCAAGCAATAACGGCGTGGAACAGGTGCGCGAATTGCGCGATACCTGCCGCTTCGCCCCGGCCTCGAGCAAGTTCAAGATCTACATCATCGACGAGGTGCACATGCTCTCGACGGCGGCGTTCAATGCGCTGCTGAAGACGCTCGAAGAGCCGCCCGCGCATGTGAAGTTTCTCTTCGCCACGACTGACCCGGAGAAGGTGCTGCCGACGATCCTTTCGCGTTGCCAGCGGTTTGACCTGCGGCGCATCCCGGCGAACCTCATCGTGAAGCAGCTCAGCTACATCGCGAAGGAGGAGGGCGTGGAGATCGACGGCGGTGCGTTGTTCGCCATCGCCCGAGCGGCGGACGGCGGTATGCGCGATGCGGAGTCCACGCTGGACCAACTTATCAGCTTTTGCGGCGAGAAGATCGTGGAGGCCGATGTGCTCTCGATGTTCGGACTCACGGCGCAGAGCCAGTTGATGGCGCTCTCGCAAGGTGTGCTGGCGGGTGAAGTGGACGGGGCGTTGCGCGAACTCAACACGTTGGCGAAGAGCGGCAAGGACCTCGGGCGGTTGCTGAGCGACCTGCTGAGCCACATCCGCAATCTGATGATTTTCCAAGTCTCCCAAGGCGATCTCTCGCTGCTCGAAGTCTCCGAGGCGGAGGCGACGATGCTCAAGGAACAGTCCGGCATGGTGAATGTGGACGCGCTCAGCCGCATCCTTGAAGTGCTGACGGATTGTGAAGGACGACTGCGTGAGGCGGTGTCGAAGAAGATATTGATCGAGGTCGCTTTGTTGCGGGCCATCCAAGCACGTAACGCGGTGAGCATCGATGCGGTGTTGAAGACGTTGAACGATCTGCGCGGCAGTGGTGGTGGCGTGAGTTCTGCCCCAGCCGTGGCTCCGTCTCCGGCGAGTGCTCCTGCGAAAGCCGCCGCCCCGGCACCGAAGCCGTTCACGTCATTGCGTGATGCCATGGCGGCCCAGCAAACGGCGGCACCTGCTGCAGCACCTGTGCCCAAAGCGGAAGCGCCGAAGCCAGCGCCCGCACCTGCTCCAACACCTGCGCCTGTGTCGGCTCCGGTGGATGAGCCATCGATGTTTGAAGAAGCGAAACCGGCGGTGCCGCAATCGAATGTGGACATCGGCGCTCTTTGGGATCAGGTGGTGGATGCGGTCTCACGCGTGAGCCCGTTCACGCGGTCGTATCTGCTGGAGGCGCATCCGGTATCCTTTGCGAACGGGGTATTTATCATCGGGTATGACCCGGAGTTCTCGCATCACCTGAGTTTGGTGGATAATTCCAAGAACCACGGCCTGCTGCAGACGAAGTTCAAGGAGTTGGGACAGGGCGAGGTGCGCGTGAAGTTTATCGAATCGGCCGAACCGGAAGGCTGGGTGCGGCGGCAGGCCACGGTGCTCAATACACCGGAACCAGCACAGGCGGCGGCGACGGGCAATGGCGGGGCGACGGGCGCAAAGGAGGAAAAGAAGCCGAAGGGACCGGTGGAGCCGGTGCGGATTGAAGATTTCAAGAACGATCCCTTGATCAAGAAAGCCCTCGAGATTTTTAAGGGACAGATCGTAGATGTGAGGGCATAATCAACTTAAACCTGATTTTACTATGTCGAGCATTGGAAAATTGATGAAGCAGGCCGAGCGTATGCAACGGCAAATGGAACAGACCCAGGCCGCCCTCGCCGCGAAGACGGTGGAGGCCACCAGCGGCGGCGGTGCCGTGAAGGTGACCGCACGTTGTGACGGCACGATCGCGGCGATCAAGATCGACCCGCAGGCGTGCAATCCGGCGGATGCGGAATTGCTGGAAGACCTCGTGCTGACGGCGGCGAACAACGCGCTGAACCAGGCGAAGG
>CAZRGY010000411.1:0-4240 GCA_964599715.1 uncultured Verrucomicrobiota bacterium
TCATCGAGTGGTCGCACCTGAAGATCATCAATCTGAATCTGGCGAACAAAACCAGCCCCACCATGATGATCACGTATCTGGCGCAAACGCCCGAAACACGCACCAGCTCTGTGCTGCAGGAAAAACTCGGCGATCTCTGGCTTTTGGAAAAGAAGCCAGAGGATGCGCTCAAAGCCTACACCACCGCTCTCGACTTGAAGCCCACCAAGAAACAGCAACTGCGCCTGCTATTCGCGCAAGCTGAGTTGTTGACCAGTATGACTGACAAGGCAAACGAAGCCGTGGAGGTTTACCTCAAGATAGAAAGCACCTATCCCGATTATCCCGACATGACCGCACTCTATCAAAAACTTCTGCTACTCGCTCAGAAGGCCAAGCGCGATGAGGTGGTGGAAAAGTGCAAGAAGGCGTTGGAGAAGAAGCCCTAGAGCGAATCACCCTCAAGGAGTGACGGTGAAGAATGGTGAAGCAAACCTTTGCGGCAGCATGTACGCCGCAGTACACCCCATGATGACAAAGAGCGTCAGCATATTCGCCCGCACGACGGCTTTGTAGAAAGTCGGTGGGTCAGTGGGTTTGCGGGCTAGCAAATAAACGATCCATTCTTCATAAAACGTGGTGATCACCATGCTGATGAGCAAGGCCATATAGAGCCCGAGCACTTTGAGCATCCAGTAGCCCAATCCGGGCGGGTCATTCAACGAGCGAGCGATGCCGAAGAAAAGGCCGGAAAGAAACAAAAGCATCAGCATGATTCCGGCCAAACTTGAAGGTGAGTGTGACTCTAGCCATGGCCAGGAAAGTCGGGGTAATAACTGTCGGGCAGGCCAGAATGTGACGGCATAGAGCAATGGTAGTGCAATAAAAAACGCCGAACTTGCCGCTGCAAATCCGGCCACCAGTACTCCGATGATGCTCGTCACCACATTTCCCAGGAGCATGAAAAGAAACGCCTTGGATTTGGGCAGGTCCTTCTCATAACACGCAAATGCCGTGCATTTGATGAACACCGCTGCTGCCAGCCCCCAAAGTGATGGCGCGACAAAGTTGGCGCCATTCAAGGCCGTGAACAAAGGGAGGATTGGTTCACAGCCCGAAGCATCATGACACGAAAACACGAACGCACCAGCGATAATGATACGTGTGAGCCAAGATGTCGTGGCCTTCCTTTGGCGCATAAAATAGGAACACCAGAGGACGCGCTAGGTTGCGATTTTATCACCTCGCCGCCCGCTGCTTCCTGCCCGCCGTGATGGACTGGTCGTTCGGCGTGTAATACGCGATGTAGCCCAGCATCATCTCGTCATACGTTTGTTGGCCCCAGCGCACCGTCTTGTTCGGATCGGGGTTTGCCGGATTGCCCGCGCTGTTATCGAACGCCATCGTCACCTTCAGCGTCGTGCCTGCCGGAATCGTGACCGGCTCCGCCAAGCGATACATGAGCTGCCAGTTGAAATCATACCGCGGGATGTCCAGCAACGTGCGCGTGCTGCCGTCCGCATAAACCGCCTCGTACTTCGCCGCTTTGCCGCGCAAGTGCATGTGCGGCATGAACTGGAAGATGTGCGCATCGAACGGCACCTTGATCTGCGCCGTCTCGATGTGGTTCGCCGCGCCCGGCGGGATATTGATGAACGGATTCGAGATGCCCGCCACTTGCACGACGTGTTGCGGCTCTTCCTTCGCGAAGATCACACCCACGCGGATCTGATCCGTCGTCGCCTTGCCGGTCGGCGTGTAATGGATCTGGAAATGCAACCGCGATCCCGCCGGCAATTTCTTCGCCATGCCCGCGGGATACACCTGCCAACTGTTGCCCGGCACATACGCCGCGAAGAATCCGTTACGCTCCGCCCGCTCGTCATCGAACGCATCTGAGCCACCGTTCTTCGGCGGCCGCACGAACACCAGCACGTGATGCACCGCCTCGCGCGCCGTCGGCTGCACCTCGAAGCCCTGCACCCACTTGTCCTCCTTGAGGCCCGTCTCCACCGTGATGTTCTGATAAGGCATAGTGCCCGTGGCCTTGATGGCGATGGGCTGCGGGATCTGCACCACCATGTCCGGCTTGCCGATCATCCAGTCCGTCGAATACTTACGCGGCAACGGCGCATCGGCGATATTCCCCACCGGCTTGTCGCTCTCGAGCCATGCGAGCAGGTCCGCTTTGTCCTGCTCGGACAGCGAACGGTCATTCGCCCACGGCGTGATCTCGCCGTGCTTCACCGGCGTGGCAAACCACGGCGGCATCACATCCCGCGCCACCTGCTTGCGGATCATGCCCGCGTGCGCCTTCACCTGGTCATACGTCTCCAACGCGAACGGCGCCACGCCGCCATTATGATGACACTCCGCGCAATTGTTCTGCACGATGCGCGCGATCTGGTTGTGATACGTCAGGTCCTTCGCGAGTGGTTTGGTGTCGGCAGACTCCAGCGCACAACCCGGCGCCGTCGTCGCGGCGATCTCCGGTTCATTCCCGGCGAGCACCGCATTCAAGGCATCCACCAAATAAGTCTCCTGCGCCTCGTTCTTCGAATAGCCGAGGCCGTATTGATCATCCACCGCACCTCGATAAACAACTGTGCGTGCGGCATCCACCACCAGCACTTCCGTCGTTGAACGCGCCGCGAGCGCCTTCACCAGCGTCTCATCCTTGTCCAAGACATAACGTCCCTTGAACCCGTGCGCCGCGATGTCGTCCTTGATGCTCGCCAGTGAATCCGTCTCGGTCGGATTCACATAGAGGAACACGACGCCTTTACTCGCGTATTCCTTTTCCAGCTTCGCGAGCGTCGGCGCATAACGCTTGCTCACCGGGCAGGACGTCGTGGTCATCGCGATCACCAATGCCTTGCTGGACTTGTAATCACTCAGCTTGCCCGATTTCCCGTTCACATCCGTGAACGCCACGTCTGGCACCATCCGGCCCACGCCGATTTCACTGCCCTTCAAAAACTTCGGCCCCTCGCGCGGCGATTCCTTGGCCACGACAGGTGTCGCACTCTTGGACTTCCCGCTGCGCATCGCATTGATGTTCGCCAATACCGATTGCGCCTCCTCCAGCGTCACCGATCCATTACCGTCCACATCCAGTTGCTCGAACATCTCTGGGCGCGGGATCTCGTCGCGTGACAACTTCCCGTCGCCATTGCGGTCCAGCATCTTGAAGAGGCCGTCACCCCGCGAGTTCCCCGCGCGGGCGATCTTCTTCATCGTCTTGGTGTAGTCCTTGACCTCCTCCAGCGCCACGATGCCGTCCTTGTCCTTGTCCAGCCGCTCGAACCACGCCTTGTCCGTCAATTCCTGCGGCGTCAGCTCATTGTTCTTGTCCTTGTCCAGTTCACGGAAACGCTTCTCCAGATCGTCGAGCGATTGCCCGTGCAACGTATACCCGGCCACGGCCACCAAACCCGCCACCGCCGTGGTCCACACCACGCCGCGCCACAACCTGCCCGCTTTGTACAGCTGACTCATACCCCTAGTGACGCCGGAAATCAGACTTGGTTTCATTCCACTCACCTTTTCCCTCTCTTTATTTCCACTATCATGCCCCTACCGTATCAGGGGACCTAGGACAACCGCTGTCCATGGTCCCCTTTTTCCGGAAATAATTTCGTCTTGCAGCCGCTTGATGATGAGCAACTTAAGAAAACTACCTTATTCCATTTCAAAAAAATTCCCTCACTCCCTCTTCAGATGCTCCCTAAACCACTCCACCTCCACCTTTGTCGCCTCCGCAAATCCTTCCCGATACACCCCGTAGTGCGTGATGCCCTTGATGACATGCAGCTTCGTCGGCACACCCCGTTTCACCAACTCATCCCACACCCGCTCCACCGTGGCGTTGTTACTTAGCTCCTCATTCTCCGCCACCACGAACAGCGCGGGCACCTTGATCTTCGCCGCCGCTTCGATCGTGTTGTAGCCGATGCTCTTCGCCGGATTCACCCGCATCTGCTCGTAGGTTGCCATCTTGCCTGTCATCTTCCCGGTCTCGATCGGCACCGGCTCGATCTCGCCGCGCGCCTGCTTGGAGAGCTGGTCATACAATCGTGATTCGGCCTGGGGCGGACGCGCCGGCATGCCCGGCACTTGTGCCACCACGCATTTCACCCGCGAATCATTCCCCGCCATCCACGTCACCAATCCACCGCCATAGCTGCTGCCCCATAGACCGATGCGTTCCTTGTCCACATTCGCCTCGCCCGCCACAAACGCGATCGCCGCGCGGATATCC
>CAZRGY010000412.1:0-4231 GCA_964599715.1 uncultured Verrucomicrobiota bacterium
AACCCGGTCCGTCGTGGAAAACCACCAACGGAGCCGGGCTTATGTAAAACGCGTGTTCGGCTGCTAGCCTGACCTGCCAACGGCAACGGATAATCAATGATGGGAAGAATCACTCTTACCGTCATTGCTCTCGGCGTCCTTGATAAAGACGTGGACGCCATACATGTACGCCAGCACCAAGCCGAACCCTACCAGCACAATAACAATACAAACGCCACTAATCATAATTCGCGAACGTTATAAGCATTTCCCCGGTCAGCACAACCCTGTTTTTGCCCTTAGGCTGCCTTTGCTTGCGGTGACTCCCCACGCCCCTACTTTACCTCGGCCTTGGCCACCGTGGCAGCCTCTTCAGGGTAAGGCGCTCCGGCACGGATCCAACGGATGATCTTCATGATCTCTTCCTCGCTGACGGTACCTTTGCCCGAGGGCGGCATCACATCATCATGATCCACCGGCAGCATCACCAGGCGCAGCATATAGCTCGTCGCCGGATCATCCAGTTTGATGGCCGGCTCCCCGCTATCCCCGCCTTTCAGAGCCGCTACACGCTGGTCTAGCCTTAGACCGCCCTTCTGCTTTTCCGGCCCATGGCAGGAGAAGCATTTGGCCTCGAAAATGGGTTTGATCTGCTCCACGTAAAGCTTCGTCGCCTCGTCCTTGGGTGGAGCCACTACCACCGCGACTTCCTTCTTCTCAATCAGGTTCTTGATGAATCCCGGGGCATTCTCTGTGAGATAGTTGCTGCCATGGGTCAGGTTACCACCCAAGTGACCTGCAATCGTCATCAGGGTCAGGCACAAGCCAAGTGAGGCAAAATAGATACCGCGCATGGCTCTTCCCCGGTTCAACCCAAAATGCAGCCCGGTCGATACCAAGGTGGCCACCGCAAAGGCTATCCCCATCCATCTGTGCCGCTCCAATGTGGTGACGTCATACTCTCCGCCCTGCCCCCGCAGCCAGCCCAATGCCGCCGCCAACACCGAACTCAACACCGTCATCACCAGCACAAGCCGGACCACCCCTTTCATGGCATCAGCCGGTCGCCAGAAGGAATACGCTTCCAGCACCACCACCATCGTCATGAAGCCGATCGGCAGATGCAGCACCACGGTATGGAACGGCGCCAAGAACGCCGTCAGGCTGAACCCCTGCCCGGCCTCTTTCGCAGCTTCAGCCGCCTGGGCCAATGGGACAACGCACATACAGACCAAGGCGATCAGCCCGGCCCACCAAACTTTTTCGGACGATTTCTTCAAACTATCTCTCATTTAACACCCATCTGCCTCGCCCATCACCCGCCCTCCGGGAGATGGCACAACCAGGCTTGTCCTTTATAGACGTTGCCGGATGCCATTTTGTTTACATGAATTTCAAGAATCTGGTGAAGCACCATTTATGAAAGAATTTTACATGCAAAATGAGAGTCCCTGCGAAATTACAGGATTTCCCGCACCGCCGCCGGAAAGGAATCACCCAAATCACCTTCGATCCGCAGGCTCACCTCGCTCGCATGGTCATGGTCCGTCGGTCCTTGATTGATGATGATATACGGTGCACCGACACGCGCCGCCATCATCGGGATCGAAGCCGCGGGATACACCGACAGCGATGAGCCCAAGGCGATGACCAGATCGCAATACCTCGCCGCCTCACTCGCCCGGTCCAGATCCTCTTCATGCAAGTTTTGCCCGAAGCTGATGGTCGCCGGCTTCAAGAAACCGCCACAGTGACAGACCGGTGGTTTGCGCGTCTCACGAAAGTGATCGTAGTGCGCCTGCGGGTCCGTGCGCTCACGGCAGGACTGACATTCGACAAGCAGATTGGTGCCATGCACTTCCACGATCTTCTCACGTGAGTTCCCCGCTTTAGCATGCAGGCCGTCCACATTCTGCGTCACCAACATCTCCAGGCGCCCGGCTTTCTCGATATCAACAATGGCCCGGTGCACAGCATTCGGCTGGGCATCGCGAAACCCCTCCCACCCCTCCAGCTTGAAATCCCAATGCTCGATGCGCGATTTTTCCGAACGCATGAAATCATCGTAATACACCGGCTGACGCTTCTTCCAAACGCCGTTCGGCCCGCGAAAATCCGGGATACCGCTGCCCGTGGAGACACCCGCACCGGTGAAAATCAGGATGCGCTTCGCCGGTCGCAAGAGAGCGATCAATTGTTGTAGATGATCTTCCGCCATAACCTCACTTTCTCATCACCTGCTTATTCGCAGTGAACGGTCTTAATCTTTCCGTTCCGCCCACCGTCCCGCCAGCCAGCCGCAGATGATCAACTGCACTGTATGGTACACCATGATGGGCAGTAAAATCAAAGCCAGACCGGGATGCGCCACAAACATCAACTGCGCCATCGGCACCCCGGCAGCCAATGATTTCTTGGACCCGCAAAAGATGGCTGTGATGCGCTCTTCCACCGGCAGCTTCATCCGACCGGCGATCAGGCCCGTGATCCACATGATCACGCCGAATATCATCGCACTGGCCGTGACCGTCACCACCACCGTCGTCACCCCTTGCCTGGACCATACCCCTTGTTTCATCGATTCACAGAACGAGGTGTAAACCAACACCAAGATCGTCATGCGGTCCACGACATGAACACCTTTCTTATGTTTGTGCACAAACGCCCCCAGCAAAGGGCGGCAGAGCTGTCCCACCACTAAAGGCAGGATGAGCCAGATGATGAGGTCCAAGATCACCTTGCCCAGCGGCAAGGTATGACCGCCTGTCTTCAGCAGCAATCCGATCCATAGTGGCGTCACAAAGACCCCGATCAAGCTGGAGAGCGTGGCGTTAAAAACCGCCGCTGGCACATTGCCGCGAGCCAACGCCGTCATCGCTACGGATGAAGAGATCGCCGAAGGAAGAGCGCAAAGATAAAAGTAGCCGAGTCGCAAATCATCACTGATATGGCCCGCTAGCGCCAGATAGAGCAACAAACCGATCAGCGGAAAGATGAGAAAGGTGGTCATCTGCACCAGCAGATGCAACGGCCAACGCAGCGTACCAGCCTTGAGCGAATCAAAGGAAAGAGCCACCCCGTGCAGGAAGAAAATGAGAGCCACGCCGCATTTGTTCAAGACATCCGCATGCAGCCAGCCGTCTTTGGCTCCAGGATCCGGGAACAGCCAAGCCAGCAGCACTGCCAGCAGCAGCCCGGTCAGGAACCAGTCGAACTTGAACTTCCGTTTTTCCACGTCGCCCCGGACACTACCGGCTTACTCCCCTTTTAGGAAATGCTCAAAAAAGCGGTAGATGAGCTCGTTGGATTCCTCGGTCGGATCGTGCTTGGGCCGGTTGGACATGCCCACCCGATTCTCTAATCCCAAAAGCTCATACACCGTGCGAACACTGTTCAATGCCACCCAGCGCGCCGGAAAGTCCTCCGAACCACCGGAGACAAAGAACGGCCGCGGTGCCATCAGCGTCTGAAACTCCGGCAAATCCATCCCCTGCTCCACCATCACCTTGTAAGCACCAGTGCGAGGATTCTCCGGCGTGGGCAGACCGCGCTTGCGCGTGACGCCTTTCTCTTTGCCCAGATACCACGGCTCCCAATAGTTCACACTCGTCCGCTTCTCATCAAAGGCGATGCCCGGATCGGACCAAACGGCGCAGGCGAATTTTTCATTCAGACATGCCGAGAACATCGCCCACTTGCCGCCATAAGAATGACCCATCACCCCGATACGTTTCGCATCTACTTCAGGCCGGTTGGCCAACGCGTTCGCGCAATTGGCCGAGACATACGCGTGGTAAGAAAGCGGCTGGCAAGCTGCCCCCGTCGTGTCCGGCTCATACGCACTGCCGCCCGGTGAACCGATGGCCAAGGTCACAAAACCGCGCTTGGCCAGTTGCCGGGCGAAATCACGCAGCGGCTTGCCCGCCAATCCCACGCTGGTTTCAGGATCGTAGAAAGGCACCAGCACTGCCGGAAACTTGCCCTTGCCTTCCGGGATCAAAAGATAGCCATCCTGAAACTGATGCGCTCCATACTGAACTTTCACCTTGTGCTGGATATAACCATCGCGATTTGTGCTGCTCTGTATCTCCAACAACGGTTTCTCCAGCACCTTCGGCCACGGGCCCATCACCTCCTGCCATTTCGCCAGCAATTCAGCGCGGCGCTTCGGCCAATCCGCCGCTGTCTTCACCGGGCTGCCATCATAAAATTTCAGAGGCGACCGGTAATCGCCCAGCTTGCCCGCGAACTC
>CAZRGY010000413.1:0-4200 GCA_964599715.1 uncultured Verrucomicrobiota bacterium
TGGCAATACCCGTTCGTTGTAAGTATGAAACAGCTAAACACAAAAACGATTATGACTACTAACAATACCAATACTATCCGCCTTCACCGAGTGCTCCGCGCTACGCCGGAACGGGTTTATCGTGCCTTTCTGGATGCGGATGCGACGGCCAAGTGGCTTCCCCCCAATGGCTTCACCTGCAAAGTCCATCACATGGATGCCAAAGTGGGCGGCACTTTCAAAATGTCGTTCACCAACTTCACCACTGGTAGCAGCCACTCCTTCGGGGGCACTTACCTGGAACTGAAACCGAACGAACTCATCCGCTATAACGACAGGTTTGATGATCCGAACCTGCCCGGAGAGATAGTGGCAACCATCGAATTGAAACAGGTTTCTTGCGGCACGGAGTTGAATATCACGCAAGCCGGTGTGCCGGCTGTTATCCCAGCTGAGGCTTGCTATATGGGATGGCAAGAATCCCTGATACTGCTGTCTAAACTGGTCGAAGCCGAAATCCCCGATCAACCTTGATTCAAGTCCGCAGCTGAGTGGGTGGAATCATCCCTGTTCGCCCACTCAGTTTTCGGCTACACGCCCCAGTTCCGCCAGCTTGAGCACCGTATTCCAGTTCCGGGCGGTGTTGGTTACTCCGATCCATTTATCAAACTTCCCGGCCATTTTGCATTTCCCGAAACCATGCGGGGTGTGCAGATACGCCACCTTACCAACGATCTTTATCTCCTCACCTTCCACCGCGCAGTCGCGAATACGCTGGACGTCCTCTTCGCGAGGTACGCTCTCGAGCAGAGCGGCGTGAACAGTGGTCGGTGCTTTTGTCGCTGCTTTGGAGAAAGGATTACCAGCTATCAACTCATCCCACTCCGCCAAGGTCGGTGCGAAGATCGCCTTGTCAAAGTCGAACTCCTGACGGCAAAGCTTCGCAATCGTGGCGACGACCTTCTCCCGGTTCATCCGACTACGAACGATGGCGTTGCCACTGTTGATATAAGTGGCCACGTTTTCAAAACCCGCTTCCGCGAGCTTTTCGCGTAGTGGTTTGACGGGGAGATGCGTTTTCCCACCGACACCACGGAAGAGAATGAGATAGACGGTTTGCTTCATGAATCAACGGCTGCGGTCGTTCTAAGCCCGCCTTAGACCTTCGTCCGGCCTTCATCCAAATCGATGAACTCGAACATGGTCAGGACGGTGCCCGCTGGCAAACCGATTTCGGCCAGTCGTTCATTCAGGCGTTGTGTGCCGGCATCGCGCCAACCGCGTTTGCTCATGAAACCATTCCAGATCTCGATCTCGTACTCATCGGGGCGATGACCATGCAAGAAGGCCCATTCGAGGAGTTCAACATCACTCTTGTCGCCCTTAAGTGTCTCGGCCTCCAGTGTCGCGTAATCGATCTTCAAAAATTGGCAGCATCGCCAATCGAAACTGCCTTTCATCGTCACTCCACGGGCATACTGCCAATCTTCGGGCAGCTTGCCAGCAGCCGCGAG
Source organism: uncultured Verrucomicrobiota bacterium (assembly GCA_964599715.1). Classification (GTDB taxonomy): domain Bacteria; phylum Verrucomicrobiota; class Verrucomicrobiia; order Limisphaerales; family JAEYXS01; genus JAEYXS01. The sequence continues at coordinate 1,494 of CAZRGY010000413.1, forward strand.
CCGCATCTTGTCCAGCATGCGACCAAAATAAACGAGGCCATTGACCATCTCAAAGGGACTGCGCAGGCCGGGAATGATTGTGGGATACGAATTCGCCATGCCCGAAAGAAAGCACCAGATCGCCGGTTTCGCAAGTGAGACGAATGTCACGATTTACGGAAATAGCCGTGATTGCCAAAACAACTGCAAAGCGGTATCAACTAGCTACAAATCCACGCATTACAGAATGAGAACACCATTTCAATTGGCCGCTTTGCTCGCCGCATTAGCCATTACTCCCCTGCTCCATGCGGCTGAGCCGGAATATAAATCAGAGCTGTTCAAGAACACAAAGCTGGTCTACGCAGATGATTTCAAGGGAGACACTATCAACAAAGATTTTTGGGAAGTGCGCCAAAACACTACTTGGGCGATAAAAGACGGCGTGCTATTCGGCAGTCCTTCATCCAAGGAGTTTCAGGAAAAGAAAAAGGCGAGCGCCGATCCCTCCCACGCAGGCTTAAAACCGGTGATGTGGCTTAAAAAGGTGCCGGAAAATTACGCGTGCGTGATGCGTGTGCGTTACGATGCCAAGAACTATCAAAAGGGATTCCCGCTCTTCGACCTGGGTCATCACATCCACACCATAAGCTTCAGTGAGAAAGAGACCAAACTGACCATCAAGAAAAACGTCGAGACCCTGTCCGTCGATGTGCCGCTCTTCTCGCTCAATGAATGGCATGATGTGGTGATCGAGTTAAAGAAAGGGACCATCCTACTGAAGGTCGATGGCAAGAAGCACATCTTCAAGAGCACCAATATCGATGGAGCCGGGCAGCATCAGATAGACTTTAAGGCAGTCGATTTCGGGACCTGCCAAATAGATCACATCAAGGTGTGGGAAGGCCGGCCGTAAGCCGACTCTCTTTCAAGCCTGAATGATCATGCAGATGCCTGCATCTGCGTGATTTTCTTTGTAGCGATACCGATGGGCCGATCCAGCGGGACACCGGCGCAATCGAGCAACGTGGTAAGCAGGTCACCCTGATTGCCTTTGATGTCAGTGAGGAAACGGCCGGTGTTGAGTGAACCGCCACCCTTACCAGCGATGATGAACGGTAAGTTCTCGCGAGAATGCTTGTTGCCGTCCTCCAGACCGGAACCCCACATCATGATGCAGTTGTCGAGCAACGTGCCTTCGCCTTCGCGCAGGCTGTGCATCTTCTTCACCATGTAGGCGAACTGGGCGATGTTGAACGCCGTGATCGCGGCCACCTTGTCCGACTTCACCTTCTCGTTGTTGTGGTGCGTTGTGGAATGATGCGTGTCCGTGAAACCAAGTTCGGGATAGGAGACTCCGTTCGGCGTGGAACCGATGTAGGTACTGACCCGCGTCGTGTCCGTCTGGAAGGCCAGCACGTTCAGATCGCACATCACCTGCATGTATTCGCTGCGCTTGTCGCCTTCGGGAATCTTGATCTCGATGGGCGGTGAATCCGAAGCATTGCGTTTGCTGGTGCTCACGCCCGCCTTTTCCAAGGCTGCCTCTTTCTGACGATACTCGATGGCGGCGATACGACGCTCCACACAACGCACGCTGTCCAGATATTCGTCCAGCTTGTGTTGATCTGTCTGCGGCAAGGTCCGGCGCAAATCTTTGGCCCCACCGAGAACGAGGTCCAGCATGCTGCGGTCCAGCTTATCCATGGCGCCGGGCTTACGGGTCTTGCTGCCGGCACCGACCTTGTTGAAGAGCCGGTTCAAAACGTTGCGCGGATTGGTCTCGGCCGGAACCGCCTGCGTCGGCGAACGGAAACTGCAATGAGAATAGTAGCCTTCGTTCAAGCCCTCCTGGTTCTCCTTGTGCGTCTGAGGCATCGTGGCCAGTTCCAAGGATGGCAGTGAGGTCATCGCTCCGACATAATTGGCCGCGATCTGGTCGGCGGAGATGGCGATGTTGATCTTATTGCGCAAGTTCGCGTCAGGCAGTGTGGCAGTAAGCCAAGTCGAAAGCTCGAGCGCGTGCGGCGCACCATTGAACGGAGAGATGGGGATGCCCGAGATGCCCTTCATCATCAGGCAGTAATCCATCACCGGTTTCAGAGACTCCAAGGCAGGCGGCGGTGACTTGAGAAAATCCGCCGGGTTCTTGGGCCAGAACTGATCCATGATGACGCCGTGCGGCATATACATGAAACCCATGCGAATCGGCGGCTTGTAAGTCTTGGCCTTGAGCGACTCTGCCCAGCCCATCGTTTCGAGCAGAGGCAAAGCCAAGGCGACTCCCAACCCTTTCAGGCAGGTCCGGCGATTCATCAAGTGGTTGTTCATGCTCATGGTGCTACAAGGGGCAGTTTACTGGATTCGACGCTGAGTGAAAGGGTAACTTGTGACAATTTCGGTGATAAGTGTCTGCATCCGATAATCATCCTTGGCCACGGCATGCACCAGTTGTTCCACCACGACCTCGTCATACCCTTCCAACTGACGGCACAAGGCATAGGCAAGTAGCTTCGAGGTCAGGTTATGGGCCACGTCTTCTTTCCTCGCGGCGATGATGGCCTTGAGTTCTCTGGGAGTGGAGAAGTGCTTCTTACCCGGTAATTCACCGGCAGCATCGATCTTGCCGCCCGAATCATCCTTGTCTCGCCAGCGGCCGATGGCGTCGAAGTTCTCCAGGCCAAAGCCGATGGGGTCGAGAATCTTGTGGCAATTGGCGCACGCAGCA
>CAZRGY010000414.1:0-4193 GCA_964599715.1 uncultured Verrucomicrobiota bacterium
CAGTTTGGCAAGCGGTCGAATAATGCGGGTATCACCGCCATGGATGTGCGTCCGCATCCCGAAGACCCGGCGCAACGGATCGTCTTCGCGAGTATCTACAATGCTTCCTCGAACGCGGTGTCGGTAAGTGCAGAACTGAGTTTCAACGGGCAGTTCATGGACACCAAGGTCTTGAGCCTGCCAGCGCGTGATGTGGCCTCGACGGTGTTCGCCGTGGAGCAAAAGCAGAACGGAGTTTATACCCTCAAACTTAAGAACGATGACGATCTCGCTACGGACAATGAAGCTTCCATCATCAGCAATCTACCGCGTCCGGTGAAAGTGTTGTTGGTTACGGGCGGCAATCGATTTCTGGATAAGGCACTTCGGGCGGTACCTAACGTGGAGTTGAGCACGGCTTCGCAACTCACAAGCGGAGGCAAAGGATATGACATTGCCGTGCTGGATGCGGTGACCCCGCTGAGCACACCGGAGGTGAACACACTGGCCATGAATGTGGCTACGACGAACTGGTTCGAATCCTGGCGCATGGTGGAGGGGCCGGTCATAGTGGATTGGAACGCGAACCATCCGCTGATGCGTTTCGTCACCTGGGACAATGTGCAGGTGGCGCAGACCTTGGGTGTGAAGGCGCCGCCTTGGGGACTCGTGCTGGTGGAGGCACAGCAGACGCCATTGGTGGTGGCGGGTGAGAAAGGGCGGCAACGGCTCGTCTGGATCGGCTTTGATTCTTTGCAGAGCACCTGGCCATTGCGCGTGTCGTTCCCCATCTTCATGGCCAATGCGATGGAGTGGTTGAACCCGCAGCAGTCGGATGTGAGCCAGTTGACCATGCAGGCAGGCAATGCCTTCCGTAAGCCCTTGTTCACAAGTTTTGACACGGCGACCATCACGTTGCCTAAAGGGGACAAGAAAGAGGTCAAACTGGGAGAGAAGGCGAAAGAACTTATCTGGAGCGAGACCTACAAGGTCGGCGTCTACAAGGCCAGCTACGGGACGAATGAGACATCGTTCACCGTGAACCTGATGGACCCGGCGGAGAGTGACATCACGCCCAAGGCCCAGGTGCCGGTGGGAGCGCAAGGGGCCACAGCGGGCGCAATTTCGAAAAGGGCAAATCTGGAATACTGGCGTTGGTTCGTCATGGCGGCTCTGGCCGTCCTGATGTTCGAGTGGTGGTACTATCATCGGAGGACCGCATGAGCCCGGAGGTCACCCGATGAATATCCAGTTCACTTCGCCACAATGGTTGTGGGCGCTGTTGCCGGGGGCTATCTGGGTCATCTGGCTCACGCTGAAATCGGACGTGAACATCAGCCCCTGGCGGCGCTGGCTGGTGACGGTAGTGCGAATGGTCATCGTGATCTGTCTGGTGCTGGCGCTCGCAGGTATCCAGTGGAAACAGCCGAAAGAGGGCTTGAATGTGTTCTTCCTGCTGGACCGTTCGCAGAGTGTTTCGCCCGAGCAGCAGGAACGCGCCCAGAAGTATGTGAACGAAGCGGCGAAGGACAAGGCGCTCGATGATCGTGGTGGTGTGATCGTGTTCGGCGCAGGAGCGAGCATCGAGTCGATGCCGAACACGGCAGTAGAGCTAAATCAGTTGCAAGCGGTGGTGCCACCTGAGCGTACTGATTTGGGAGCAGCCATCCGGCTGGGAGCCGCGGCATTGCCGGAACATGGACAGAGACGCTTGGTGATCCTGTCTGATGGTAATGAGAATTCCGGTGATGCGATGGCGGCGGTACTGGCCGCTAAACCGCTGGGGGTCACAGTGGATGTGATGCCGCTCAGTCTCTCACGTGGCGGTGATGTCTCGGTGCAGAAGCTGACCCTGCCTTCGAAACTCAAAGTGGGGCAGGCATTTGAGGTCAAGATACTGATCCAATCTGACCGGGAAAAACCGGCGGCCGTGCGGTTGTTCCGCAATGACCAGTTGTTGGGTGAGCAACCGGTCCAGTTATCCACCGGCAAAAATCTTTTTGCGTTCCCTCAGAAGTTGGAAGACCCGGGCTTTTACAACTACCAGGTGCAGGTGGATGTACCGGGAGACACCATCCCGCAGAACAACCGGGCGACTTCCTTTGCGAGTGTGCGCGGTGATCCGACCTTGCTGCTGGTATCATCCGATCCGGACCAAGATGCGAATCTCGCGGCGGCTTTGCGTGAGTCCAACTTGAAGGTAAAGCACGTGGCAATCGAGGGTTTTCCCGAATCCTTGGCGGAGATGCAGAGCTACGATTCAATCTTCATCAGCAATCTGGCCGCTGGTGATTTCACCACGGACATGTTGAAGCTCTTGGAGATCGCCGTGCGTGATTTCGGAGTGGGACTGGTGTGTGTGGGTGGTGACCAGACGTATGCGGCGGGGGCATATCGCGGCACGCCGCTGGAAACCATCCTGCCGGTGGAAGTGGAATTGAGCAGCAAGAAGGTGCTGCCGCCAGGTGCGCTGGTGCTGGTCATCGACAAGTCCGGCAGTATGACTGGGGAGAAACTGGAGCTCGTGAAATCTGCCGCCATTGGTGCGGTACGCGCGTTAGGAGATTCGGATTACATCGCGGTGATCGCGTTTGATGGGATGCCTTACGTGATCGCGGATTTGCAGAAGGCGGGCAATCGCACCCAGATCGAGCGCAGCATCGCAGGCATTGAAGCCGGCGGTGGCACGACGATGTATCCGCCGATGGTGAAAGCCTATGAGATGCTGCATGAATCGCGTGCCTCGTTGAAGCACGTCATCGTGCTGACGGATGGTGAATCGCAGCCGGGAGATTTCGAGGGTATCACCAAAAAGATGGCGGATGAGAAGATGACGGTTTCTACGGTCGCCGCAGGTGAATACATCGACGGGGCCTTGCTGCAAAGCATCGCCAATGCGGGACGCGGGCGCTTCTATCATGTGCGCAATCCGACCCAGATCCCGCAGGTCTTCATCAAAGAAACGGCGATCATCCTGAAATCCGCCATCAATGAAGAACCCTTCCAGCCGAAGATGGTGGCGAGCACCGAGATCGTGCGCGGTTTCGGTAATGGAGAATTCCCCACCATGCTGGGCCATGTGGTCACGGAGCCGAAGTCACGGGCGGAATTGCCGTTGGTGACTAGTGGCGGCGATCCCTTGCTGGCGCATTGGAATTATGGCTTAGGCCGCACGGTCGCTTTCACCTCGGATGCCAAACCACGTTGGGCGAAGAACTGGCTGGGGTGGGGCAAGTATCGCCAGTTTTGGTCGCAGGTGGGGCAGTGGAGTTTGCGCAAGTTGGAGAGCACGGACTTCAACGCTGAGATGAGCGTGGAAAAAGGCGATGCCGTGCTGACGGTGGAAGCGATGGACGAGCAGGGTGACTTCATGAACTTCCTCAACTTGGAAGCCACGGTGGTCAGCCCCAAAGGAGACCGGCAAAAGGTGCGTTTGGAACAGACGGCACCGGGGCATTACGAAGTAAGGTTCCCGACCAAAGAAGTGGGAGCTTACGTGGCGCAACTATCCCAGATGAAGGATGGCAATGTGGTGGCCGGACAGGTGGTAGGGACGGCAGTGAACTTTTCCCCGGAATTCGAGGCGACTGAACCAAACATCCGGCTCCTACAACAATTGGTTGAGGCGGGCGAAGGCAGGGTGATCGATCCGCAGATACAGAGCGACAATCCTTTTGTGCATGACCGTGTGAAGACGTTTCAGCCGGTGGATTTATGGGAATGGCTATTGAAGGCGGCAATTCTGTTATTCCCTATCGACGTCGGACTGCGCCGCATCTATCTGGATAAGGAAGAATGGCTCAAGGCCACGGCGACCCTAAGGCGGTGGCTGTTCTTCTGGCGTCCCCGTGGCACAAGGCCGGTGGAGGCGGATGAATCTTTGGCGGCCCTCTTGACCCGGCGGGACAAGGTGCGGGCCACCCAAAAACCGGTTGAACCGGTCGTAGTGAACCCGGCAATCTTCCAGCCTAAAGACCCGGTCAGGGTAGTTTCACCCAAACCGGTGACCAAGGCCGAGCCGGCTTCCGTTATCGGTGACAAAGCTGGGACCACAACCGCCGAACCGGCCCCGGAAGAGACGACGACAACCAGTCGCCTGCTGGACGCCAAGAAGCGGGCACAAAGACGTCGGTAAAGCCATAGGCAAAAATGGCTTACACCAATTTGGGGGAGGGGAAAATAAATCGTTGCCCGGCGGGGAGGGTTATGGCTTC
>CAZRGY010000415.1:0-4184 GCA_964599715.1 uncultured Verrucomicrobiota bacterium
GTCGTAGGTAAACTTTTGCATCGAGAAGTCATCCGGGAACATCTTCACCGCAACGGCCTTGACGTCTTTATCCGTGACCGTGGTCATAAACTTATAGCCGGTCATCTGTTCTTCAAAAACAAACTTTTGCATTTCGGCGTCACCGGGGAACTGGCGGGCGGAGAAAGCCTTGATCTTGGTTTCAATGGATTTGGCATCACCGGTTTCCGCGGCCGATGCAGCATGTGCCAAAGCAAGGCAGGCAGTGAGCGTAAGGACAGATAGTATGCGCATAATGATAAAGATATGAAGTTGTTGTTTAAAATCTGGGTTTACTTGCCGGCGGCTTCCTTGTCATACGTGTATTTCTGCATGGCGTAGTCATCCGGGTATTTCTGAACGGCCACTTTCTTCGCTCCCGCATCCTTGACTGAAGACATGTACTGCTTGGCTCCCAGTTGTTTGTCGTAGGTAAACTTTTGCATGGCGTAATCGGAGGGGTAGGCTTTGTAAGCAAGCCCTTTGACTTCAGCATCAGTCACCGCAGCCATATAATCTTTGGCCGTGAATTGGCGGTCATAAGTATATTTCTGCATGGCAAAATCATCCGGATAAGCCCGCAAGGCGATCTGCTTGCAATCCGCATCCTTTACTGTAGCCATGTAGTTCTTGGCCGTAAGTTGCTTGTCATACGTGAACTTCTGCATGGCGTAATCTTCAGGATAAGCCTTGAGGGCGAGGGCTTTAGATTCCTTGTCCGTGACCGTGGTCATATACTTATAGGCGACCAGCTGACGGTCATAGGTATACTGCTGCATCTTGCTATCGGTCGGATACTTTTCGGCGGCAAAAGCCTTTAGTTTGGCTTCGATGGGATCAGCAGCTACTGCAAATTGAGCGAGCGTGGCTATGAGGGTTAACAGGGTAATAGTGATACGCATGGTTTTGACTCTCCTTTTGTGAAACTGGCAAACATCGCCAGTTGCTTGTGCAGACTGTTAATGTAACAGCTGCAACATTGTCCAGAAAAAGAGACGAACTGCAGGTGGAAATATTCAACCAAGCGACCGACCAACGGAAAAACCCACATCAACTGACACTGGTATTCCAACTACACACCGGAACAAAGAATCATCCAGCTATTCGTAGTCATTAACAGCCAAGCCTTTCGTGAACCAATGGCTAACTGCGCGGCTGAAATAGATCATCAGGAAACCGATGATCAGCTTGAATAGATGCGGCAGGATGGCAAACGAAAACAAGACCAGCCCTTCCTTGGTGAAGGGAGGGCCATAAGGGGACCGCATACTGGCACCACTTGCCACACCAGTGATCAGGTAGCTGAACATATAAAGCATGCCGGTAAATCCAGCGAGCGCATCGACCAGCAAGACCACACCAACCGCACGGGAAACCAATGCACCTACTTGGGGAAGTGTCATGCCGTAATCATCCTGACTCGAGCGGTCAGGAAGCAAGGGGAATCAACCGCAAGGAACACAAAGAGCGCAGAGAAGTGGAGGACGAGAAAACTGGCCGGTGAGGAAGATTGTTTTCGAAGATTTTTTCGATTCTAAAACCAAACCACACGTAAGCGCCTCATAAAAGGCAAGTTAGACTGATTTAAAATATTTCCGGAAAAAGGGACCATGGACAGCGGATGTCCTAGGTCCCCCTTCATAGTGGACGCAGAACAATTAACAAAAGGTTCACTATGAAACTGACAGAACAGAGCGAGATAAAGATGGAAACGGGATGCCGGTCAGCGGGACGGCGGCATCGGCGGGTGTCCCAAGCGAGTTGGTGGTTCGGGCAGATGCGACGAACGGTGGACAAGGCGTGCTCGGGCGAAAGCAGTCCGGAGCGGCGATTGGAGCAGCGGGCAGTGGGTATCTAAACCGCAGCATACACGGAATACACAGAAGGAGGCACAGGACGAAGAAGAGTGTGAAGCAGCAAATGAAAGCAACTCTTCGGCAGGAATGATTCCGACGGCACAACCAACGAATACAATCGGAGTTTGCACCTTACGGTCCCCTTATGGCAAAGGTAGGGCACCGAACGAACATGAGCACGAAGTCTAAAACGACGACCAGCATCACAGCCGCGCCCGCCGAATGGCTAAAACGCATGCCATTGGTGGCAGGGTTGCTGGCAGGGTTGTGCTTCTTGAAATTCGGTGTGCCGGTGGTGCTACCGCAGGCACATGCCACGCCGGATGTGTTGACGGAGTGGGTCTCGGATCAATGGCCTCTTCCCATCGGGTATCTGGTGCTGGGAGCCGTGCTGTTATACGGATTCATGGCGCCTCGGGTGCCAAGGGATCTGCCGCGCTGGTTGCTCTGGGCCCCGGCAGCCTGGCTTGGCTGGCAGGTGCTGGCCACGATCGGCTCGAAATCGTCCGGTCTGGCCACGACGGTATTACTGCATTTTGGCGCGTTGGTGTGCTGTTATTATCTGGGTTTGTTCGCCCTGAGCCGTTTGACGGATGGGCGGAGGTTTTGGATACCGGTGGGGGTTGCCCTGTTGCTGGTCTTGCTCAAGGGGTTTGGTCAGCAGTATGGCGGGATGACTTCCACCACGGATTATATCGAGCAAAACGAGGCGACCGGCTGGACGAACCTGCCCAAGGACGAATTGAACGATCTGGTGCAAAGCGGTGTGGTGATCAAGACCGAGACGGGCCGATACACGGTGGTGCCCGAGGTGTTGAAGCGGGTCCGCGGCGGTCGCATCTCAGGTACCTTGGTATACGCGAATGCGCTGGCGGGAGTCATCCTGCTCTCGCTCCCGGCAATATTGATAGCGACGTGGCGGGCATCAGACAAATTACCCAAGATAGCGCGGATGGTGATTTTCGGCCTGGTCCTTTACATGGGGGCGGCGTGCCTGGTTTGGTCCGGCTCCAAGGCGGGCTGGCTGGTGGCGATGGCGATGGTTCTGGCCTTGGTATTGGCGCAGCCCTTCCCCACCCAGTGGAAATGGGGCATCCTCGCCGTGATATTGATCGGTGGAGCGGGCGGATTTTGGCTCAAATACAGCGAGAAACTGAAGAACCCGACGAGCGTGGTGGCCCGGTTCGATTACTGGACGGCGGCGTTGAAGTTGACGAAAGAACGGCCGTTGCTCGGGCATGGGCCGGGAGGATTCGGCAGCGGGTATGCCCGGCTAAAGGCACCGGAGTCCGAGCCGACGCGGTTGACGCATAATGATTATCTGGAACAGGCGTGCGATTCCGGGCTTCCGGGGTTCGTCCTGTTTATAGCCTGGATCGGTGGGTGCATGCGACGGGTCTGGAGCAAAGGTATGCACCCGGGAGCCGACGCCTTGATTCAAGCCATGGCGCTGGGATTGATCGGGTGGGCTCTGCAATCCTTCGTGGAGTTCGGGCTGTACGTGCCAGCCATCGCCTGGGTGGCCATGCTCATGCTGGGCTGGGTGACCGGACTGGCGGAGCCGCAAACAGCATCGACAGTGAACAAGGCATCCCCTAACCTCGCGACGTCATGAAATTGCTCGTGCTAAACGGACCGAACCTGAACCTGCTGGGCCAGCGGGAACCGGATGTCTATGGTCGGACGACGCTGGCGGACATTGAGCAACAGGTGCGCGAGCTGGCCAGCAAACTGGGTGCAGAGGTGGACTTCCGCCAGAGCAATCAGGAGGGGGAACTGGTAACTTGGATCCAGCAGGCTCGCGGAACAGCCGATGTCATCTTGCTCAATGCCGGGGCTTATACCCATACAAGTGTGGCCTTGCGGGACGCAATTTCAGGCACCGGAGTGCCGACTATAGAAGTGCATCTTTCGAACATCCACGCCCGGGAAGAATTCCGGCACAAGTCACTGATCGCAGCCGTGTGCAAGGGGCAGATTTGCGGATTTGGCGCCGCATCCTACTTATTGGGTGTTCACGCATCTTTATCGTTATCGAGTAAAAAATAATGGCTAAATCAAGCGAATTTTTCGGTGATTTTGCGATTTTTAACATTTTCGCATTTCACAGAAACTAGTCTTGACGCCCAACATCGACCTCATTAGTGTCGTCGCCAATTCGTAACATAAAGATAAGCAGTGTCGAATTCCGGTCACTGCTTATTTTGTTTAACAGGCGCAAGGCGCCGACTGTTTTACAGTTATCGGTAACTTTCAACCAGGAGACCCTGTGGATTTGAAGGATATCAAGGCGGTCATCGATTTGATGAA
>CAZRGY010000416.1:0-2290 GCA_964599715.1 uncultured Verrucomicrobiota bacterium
CCGAACTCGAACCCGATCGAGGACCAGGTGAAGGAACTCGCCGCATTGCCGTATGTCAAGCTCACGGCCGAAGAGATGGAGACCATCAACCGCATCGGTGACAACACCGGTTGTATGGCGCTCAAGGGCGGCAATCCGGATCACCAAGGCGATAACCTGCCGGACCGCTGGTCACTCACGCCAGAGCTGATCGAGGTCGGCAAGCGCTGGAACATCCAGCCTGAGCGCGACCTCATCTGCACGCATCACTGAGGCGCAGAACGCATTTACGAAAACAGCCGCCGGAAACAGTTCCGGCGGCTGTTTCTATTTCGTTCGAAAGCTTCCTTAGAACTTCAAGCTCTTCATACCTTCTTGCAGGCTCTTCGTGGCATTCTTCAATCCCGGCGCATACTTGTCCGCGAGTGACGTCAGCAACTCCTTCTGCGGTGCAGTCAGAGTGGCATTGCTCGCCACTTTCTGGATGTAAGGGATCGCCGCTGTCGTATCGCCCTTGCGGAGAGAGTTCACGATCTGGCCCACCTCGCTCTGCACGCCATCCAGTGCCCCAAAATTCTTCTGCACCATGAAGGCAGAGAGGATGTCCCCCGTCTGCTTGACCAGGGTGGTCTGCTCCGGCGTCAGCTTGGCTTGCACAAGCTTCTGGTAGTAATCCAGCGCGGCGACATCCTGTCCGGCCAATACTGATTTCAACGCGTCATCCAAGTAACCCTTAAGTGATGCATCACCCGTCAATTTCTCGCCAAGCTGGGTCACCGAAGACTGCACTTCCTTGCTCAGATCTTGCAGCAATGTATCGGACGCATTCTGCGCCGTAGCGAGCAGTTTCTGCCCCAAATCCATCGCTGCCGCTTTCGCCGTGGCGACCGTCTGGGTCGCTGCTTGTGCCAGTGCCGGTTTGGCATCCTCAATCGCCTTCGCGACCGCTGATGCCTCTGGCTTGGCGCCTTCGGCTGGGGCTTGCGATTTGCCGCAACCGGTAATCAAAGTCGCCGAGATCAGTCCTACTCCCAAAATCACATATTTCATTTTCATAAAAACCGCGTGAACCTAGCCGAGCGCCGCCAAATTGCAATCCCCCTAATCGGTCCTACTTGTTGCCCGCCTCCTCCGATGCCATACTACCGGTGACATGACATCTGCCATCGCATTACGCATCACCGGTATCAGCGGATTTCTCGCGGTCTGCCTCGGCGCATTCGGCGCTCACGGTTTGCACGATGTGCTCGTCCAAAACGACCGCCTCGCGAATTGGGAGACAGCCGTCCTCTACCATCTCGTGCACACCGTGGTGATGCTTTTCGTCTGTCTGCGCACGCCGTTTTTCGCGGGTCAATGGCGCGCCTTTTTCTTCGGCAACCTCATCTTTTCCGGCAGCCTCTATGTCTTGAGCCTGACCAACGTCACCAAGCTCGGTATGATCACGCCTTTCGGCGGGGTCGCCTACCTGGTCGGCTGGCTCATGCTCGCTTTTCAAAGAACACCCGCGCCCAAAGCGCAGTGATTCGCTCACGCCCCGACGTTCTTCTTGATTTCCTTCAACTTCGCGAACTCCGGTTTCTGCGTGTAATACTTGTCCAGCGGATAACACCCGCTGATAAGCCCATTACGCGGCGCCGTCGTGCAATCGCTGAAGGTGCGGCAGATGAATTTCGGAGTCAGTTCGCCCTTCTGCACGGCATCCGTCATCATGGTCGGATAGCTTAATACCACCCGGCCCATGCCGATCATGTCGGCCCAGCCGTTACGGATCACATACTGCGCCACGTGCGGCAGATACTCTTGCAGATAGCTGTAGCCGGAGCCCACGATCACCATGTTCTTCGACGCCTTCTCGCGCAGTTGCTTCACCACCTGGATCTGCCGCTCCACGTCGATCAACGGATCATACGCCGGCTGATACCCGTCGCTCGGCGGATACGCGGCTGGCCGTTGCAAGTTCGGTGTGTAATACGGCGAACCCGCCGTCGTGTTCAAAATCTTCACGCCCAGTTCCGCGCACAGCTCGACGAACTTGAACGTCTCTGCGATATCGATTTGCGTCGGGTCTTCTTGGTTCACGCCGAAGCCATACACATACGGCAGACAATGCGCGTGCTCCTCGGGGATACCAGGCCCCAGCTTGCCCGGTTGCGAGAGCGCCGGGTCCGGCCGATACGGCACCTTGTCAAACGTGCTCAGGCGCACACCGAACTCGATCTTATTCCCGCTCGCGCGAATCCCTTCGACGATCTCGCGCAGCACACGCGTGCGATTCTCCATTTTCTGAAGGCGGATGGCACGTCCGCAT
>CAZRGY010000416.1:2300-4180 GCA_964599715.1 uncultured Verrucomicrobiota bacterium
GAAATTCGTGCAGCAGATACCCATGGCAATGCTTGATGTCCACGAAGTCCGCTCCCACCTCCCACGCAATCTTCGCCGCGCGGATGTAGCACTGAATGAGTTCCTCCACATCCGCATCCGTGAGCACTTGGTCATCACTCGTCACGTTGAATTTCTTGTCGAGGATCGGATGCCGGAACGCGATGCGCGATTCCCATCTCTTCTTGTCCACCGGACGGCAGAAACGCCCTGAGTGCGTGAGCTGAAAACCGATCACCAGATCGTCCGTCGTCCCATATTTCTCCAGATGCGCCTGCTTCAGGATGCCCATCAACTCGGCCAACCCCGCCTTGTTCTCCTCCACGATGATGAGCTGGTTCGGATTCGCGCGACCATCCGCGCGAACTGCCATCGCCTCCGCGCCGCAGATCAGCTTCGCGCCGCTCTCGCCGAAGCGCGCCCAGCGCCGCCGCATCTCTTCCGTCACTCCGCCCGTCGTCGTGCCGTCCCATCCTTCCATCGGGTGGATCGCATAACGGTTGCCGATCGTCTTGCCATTGATCGTCACATTCGTGACCGGTTGCGCCAGCGGTGAAGCTTCGCCCGTCGCGATGGCATCCTCACAAGGGATATTGATTCCCAACGACTCATTGAACTTGCGGAAATCCTCCACCGTCTTGAGGGAGGCAACGCGTGTTATTTTGAAAGGTTCAGCCATAATATTTTCCTATTAGTCCTATCTGTCCTGTTCGACCTATTCCTCACACCGGCAACCGCTTCACAATATCCGCCAAAATCTCTCTATCCGAATCCGGCCGTTTCGCCGATTTCGGATGCGTATCATCGCAGCCCAGCCACCCGCGCAATTTCAGGAACATCGCTGCCGAATGCTTGTAGGCCGGCACCGGTGGACGGAACGCCAGAAAGCCCAGATACTGCAAGAGGTCGTTCATTTCATAGAACGCCGGGTCACCCTTTTCCCAAGCCGCATCGCGCTTCGCGAACACATCCGGCGCAAACGTGCTCAGGCCCAGCAGATAATCACTGCCATACATCACCATATCGATGGCGAGATCATTGCCTGTATACACGCGGAAATCCGCCCTTGTCGCATCGCGCAAGATGAGCCGTTGCCATTCCAGATCGCGCCGCAGCGAAGAATGTTTCGCCCCGATGCACGCCTTGACCCCCATCAAACCCTTATAAACATTCAGCGAGTAAATCTTCCCGAATGGCGCGAACATATCGCCCAGCTCGAAACCGATGAAGCGCGAGCTATGCTGCGCCAGCTTCTCGTAGGATGCCACGATCCCTTCATCCGGCTGCCCAGTAAGCCCGTATGACTGAAAGATCACCGGCGTGCCCCCTCGCTGCTGGATCATCCCCATCTGCTTCGCATACGCATCCAGATTGAACGCCGCATTCGGCTGATCCAGCACGAACGCACCCGCCACGAAATTCCCGTTCCCCAACTCCGCCCGTGTCAGGTCCAGCGCCTTGCTGCGGATGCCGTCATCGATGAGATTGCCGAACCCCGTATCCATGTTCACCGCCGGGGCCAATCCCGCCGCCGCTGTGCGCTTCACATGCGCGCGAAACCCGTCCCAATCCACGTCTCCATTCGCCAGGAACGGCAGCAAGATCGCCGAGATCCCTTCGATCTTGCGGCGTGGTTTGATCATGCTCAACGGGTCGATCGCAGTCATATCAATTGTCTGGCTCATAAATTCTTTGTGTGTCCCGTCATTCTTCCAAATCATGTTTCTCTACGCAATCAGCTAACACCACCAATCGCTCTTTCGTCCTCGCGTGCATGGTAAGGACGGGTTCCACCCCGTCCCTAACCTTTTCCGCAGCCGGTCAACCATCCATCTACCGGCTCATTCAAATCTTAACAGCCC
>CAZRGY010000417.1:0-4179 GCA_964599715.1 uncultured Verrucomicrobiota bacterium
AGGTGCCGATCTTGTTGGCCACTTCGCCGGTGCGGCCGAGCGTGCGGTCGCTGCCGACGATAACCATATCGATCTCACCACGCTGCATAAGATGGCCAGCGGCGTTGTCGGCGATGACCGAGTGGCTGATGCCTTGCTGCGAGAGTTCCCAAGCGGTGAGGGAAGCGCCTTGGCAACGTGGACGTGTTTCATCGCAGAAGACGTGGAACTTTTTACCTTGGGCTTGGGCCTCATACATCGGGGCCGTGGCTGAGCCGATGTCAACGAAGGCAAGCCACCCAGCATTGCAATGCGTGAGCACGCGCATGCCTTCGGTGATGAGGGGGGCGCCGAGCTTACCGATGGTATGGCAGTGTTCCACATCGTCATCCGCAAAGTGATAGGCAGCGTGCAGGGCGCGGAGTTGCTGTTCCTCAACGGTGGTTCCAGCGGCCATCTGGGCGCGCACATCGAGCATGGCGTTCACCGGATCGACCGCAGTGGGACGGGCTTCCTTGAGCACCTCGAAGACAACATCGACGTGCTTTTGGAACGCGGCGAGATTTTTGCCTTTGAAAGCGCGGGCACCTTGGGCGAGACCGTAAGCGGCGGTCGCACCGATGGCACCGGCACCGCGCACGATCATGTCGCGGATGGCCGCAGCGGTCTCACGGAAATTTTTTGTGTGGACGAGCTTGAACTCGTGCGGGAGCAGGCGCTGCTCGATAAGCACCACGGAGTTCTTTTTCTCATCGAACCCAACGGTCCGGTAATGTTGCACCTTGCGGCCCGTGCGTACGTTCATGAGCAGTTTATTTCTGGGCTGACTTGCCGGTCTTCAGCTTTTTGATGCGTTCGCGCACGGGCTTGAAGAGGGGATGTTTGCGGAGTTCGCGCAGGTCTTCATCACGGGCGAGCCAGTGAAAATCGCGGTAGCCAAGGTCCATGGCGCGGTCGAGGGTCTGGACGGCCTTCTCGTATTCCTTGATTAGGGCGTAGCTGCAGGCGAGGTTGTAGAAAACGAGCGGGTCTTCCGGGCGCAGTTGGGCGAGTTGTTCATCCACGTGCAGACCTTCGTTCACGCGGCCCCGGGCGGTATAGTCATCACCCAAGACTTGCAGGGCTTCCTCGAATCGCGGGTCACGGCGAACCACACCTTCCAGAAAGCCGATTTCGATGTCCAAGTCCCGCCGTTCTTCGCGGGAGAGAGTTTTTGGCGTCGTTGTCTTTTTCGGCATACTACAACCCCGCCAATCAAGACGACCTTGGGCCATTCGTCAAGGGGTAGAATCCGGTAGTGAGGGATGTCCGTAGAAGACCTTATGGGACAATTCGGTTGAAATACTCCGGCAAAACCGAATCATGCACGGCCAATGAAATGTTTCGTCACAGGCGGCTCGGGTTTCATCGGCGCGAATATCGTGCATGAGCTCAATGCCCGGGGCCATTCCGTGCGGTGTCTGCTGCGTCCAGGGGCGGATGTGCGCGGTCTGCAAGGCGCAGAGTATGAGGCAGTTCCGGGTGATGTAGGGAATGTTGAATCGCTGGCCAAGGGCCTGCAAGGGTGCGACTGGGCGTTTCACGTAGCGGCCAGTTATCACCTTTGGTTGCCGGATTACGCGCCGATGTATGCGGCCAATGTGGAGGGCACGCGGAACGTGCTTACCGCTGCGCATCAGGCGGGCTGTTCCCGGATCGTTTACACGAGCACGGTGGGGTGCATCGGCTTGCCCAAGGAAGTGAACGGTAAGGTGGAGCCGACGGATGAGACGACGCCGGTATCCGAGGCGCAGATGAGCAACCACTACAAGCTCTCCAAATGGAAGGCGGAGGTGGTGGCGCGTGAACTGGCGGCGAAAGGGATGCCGATCGTCATCGTGAACCCTAGCGCACCGATTGGGCCGCGTGATGTGAAACCGACGCCTACCGGCAAAGTCATCGTGGATTTTGTGAACCGCCAGATGCCTGCCTATCTGGACACGGGGTTGAATTGGGCACATGTCCGTGATGTGGCGGCCGGTCATATCTTGGCGGCAGAGAAGGGCCGATTGGGTGAGCGTTACATCCTCGGGAGTGCGACGGGTAATTGGACCATGAAAGAAGCGTTTGCGGTGCTGCAAGAGATTACCGGTGTGCCCGCACCGAAGTTCCAAGTGCCCTATGGTATCGCGCTGACCGCGGCGCATTTTGACGAGTTCTTCGCGAAGTTTACAGGCAAACCGCCGAAGGCGCCGCTCGCAGGTGTGCGGATGGCCAAGTACAAGATGTTTTTTAATCCGGCGAAAGCGGTGAAGGAACTGGGTCTGCCGCAAACACCGCCGAAGCAAGCGCTGGCCGATGCGGTGGAGTGGTTTCGGGCGAACGGGTATGTGAAGTGACCACGGGATTGATACCAAGTGATTCGGCGGGTGGCATCTTACTGCAAGCTAGAATCTGGCAGCACGGATTACGGCTTCAGCTTTTCGTGGACGCCGCGAATCAGGCGGTCCCAATCGAAGGCCGGGCCGGGATCAATCTTGTTCTTCTGGATGTGGTAGTGGCCGATAAGCCCTTGATAGTTCTCCAACATTTCTTCTGATAACACGCCGGGGATGAGGCGGCCTTTCTCATCGCGCGGATAGTCGCACTTCAGCTTGGGAAAGACTTTGCACAGCGTGGCGGTGAGGCGGATGAGCGCGTCATACTGCTGTGGGGTCAGGTCATACTGATAGAGCTTGGTGCCTTGGATGATGCCAAACACTGGTTCGTTGCGAGCGGGATAGCCGATGAAATCCTTCGTGAAAACGCCGCCGTCGCCAAGGCGTTCGGGAATCGTGATGCGCGTGCGACCATCTGCGTCTTTCGCATACCATGTGCTCAAGGCGCGGTTAGTCGGTGAGGTGTAGGCACCCATGTTGGCGATCTCGATGCCGATGCTGCGCGTGTTCGAGGTGGTGGCGTGCCAGGCGCGTTCCTTGAGATCGAGCGTCTGGTAGATGGTGCCATCGATATCCAGCATGAAGTGGACGCTCAGGCAGCGGGCGTCATGCATGATCCGAAAGCACTGACGGCAGGTGCCTGCGACATCATAGTGATAGACGAATTGATCCACCTTGTCCTGTAGCAGAGGCAAATCCCAGCCGCCACCGCGCACGCGCTCAATCTCTTCGTCAGTGAGCCCAGCTTTACGCAGGCCGTAGCGGTTCGGAGAGGTCAGGGCAGCCACTGCGACACGGGAGGTTTCCCAAGAAGATTGGTCAAAAGGGGCGAAGCGACGTTCCACACGATAGGCATCGTAGCCGCCCGGGTCCATCCACGTGATCACGCGGGTGCCAGTGTGGAAAAGCTGGCCGGCGACGATAATCTCATCGCCGGTGCGTTTGAGCGGCGTGCCTGCGCGCTTGGGCAGAGTGCAGGCACTGGTGAACAAAGCCAATAAAAGCAACAGCGGCAGCGAACGTTTCAATAACATCGGCACGGCGGCATCATTTCGGGAAGCCGGGCGCGAGGCAAGCAAACGTCAGCTACGCGGCGATTTCCTGCTCGGTCAGGTAGCACGCGGGATCGGGCGCCCAGATATTTCCATGCACCTGCACGGCGCGGACGCGGAAGCCGCCACCGCAGATATTCAGGAAGCGGCAATCGGAGCATTTGCCCTCCAGCTTCTTCGTGCGATCACGGAGGGCGGCCAAGGTGCCGTTGCTTTGATCGCGCCAGATCTCGCTGAAGGGGCGCTCCTTGACATTGCCCAGCGTGAGTGATTGCCAGAACTGATCTGGGTGCACGTTGCCTTGGGTATCAATGTTACCGATGCCGCGACCGCTGCTATTCGTGCCGCCGCCGTTCCATTTCAAGAGATTGAGCATCTCATCGGCACGGTCGGGATCTTCGCGCAACATGCGCAGGTAGAGGTAAGCGCCATCGGCGGGTTGATCCACGGTCAGGACTTCGCGGGGCTTGCCGTTCGCGTGCCACTGGTGCGTGCGGTCGATGATCTTGTCGATGGCGTTCCGGGTCTGTTCGTGCGTGACATCTGCCACGTTGCTCCCGCGACCGCTGTAAACGAGGTGATAGAAGCAGACGCGCTCGATGTCTTCGCGTTCGATGAAATCGAGGATGTGATCAAGATCGGCAATGTTGTTCGCCGAGAGGGTCAGGCGCAGGCCCACTTTTTGGCCGACGGACTTACAGTTGCGAAAAGCAGTTACGGCTTTGTCGAAC
>CAZRGY010000418.1:0-4131 GCA_964599715.1 uncultured Verrucomicrobiota bacterium
CCAAATCTACAGGAAAACCAATTGTCTCAAATGCTTTACGCACTCGATCTTGTTGGATCGAGTTTTTGTCTAGATGCCATTCTTCATGATGCTTCCAGTAATTAGCTGCGTGGTTAATAATTCCGACGACAGTTTGGCCGGACTTATACTTCGGCCCCAATTTTAAGGCATCTATTTTCTTAATATTTAAAAATCCATAGGTTGCGGTTAGATATGCCTGACATGCAACAAAGCCAAGTCCTGTGATATGTTCAGCACGGTCAAAGTAGCCAAATTCATATAATCCGGGCCCATTGCTCCAATCCTTTAAGACCACCTCCAATTGACCATCAATAGCCTGTGCCAGTTCTCTTAGAAGGTTCAAATCGAAGTCTTGAACCTCATTATCGATTATTAAAAACATGGTAAATACGCAGAGCGCCGTTGGCACTTCCGAAAGAAAGTGGTGGTGTCAGGCGGGCTGATAATTCTGCTCATCGATGCCGGTGCGTTGCCAGAGGAGCTGAGCCACCAGACCGATTCCCCAAAGGAAATGTATGGCCGGGAGGTAAACGAATGGCGCACCCAAGAGCATCAGGCCGCAAACCATTCCCAGCCCCTGCCAGAAAAGTTTCTTGAACTTATAGGATTCGAAACGCCGATGGAGCTCTTTCTCAATCTGCCAGCGCGCGCGCAGCCGATCAGAAAAAGGCAATTTACGCCGGGCATAACAATCCAGTGCCCACAAAAGTAGCCCCAACACGTTAAGTGCAAGCAACTCAGATATGCCGAAAACCTTATCAATAATCCAAGCCTGAATCAGAAAGGCAGAGAAGCATCCCCAGGCTATCTCTTTCAATTGCGCCCACGGGCGGTCACGCAACAGCCAGGCGCATTCTTCCAGAAAGCGGGCGAGTTGTTGTGCAGCGGTGGACATATGGACTCCTGATTCGAATTCATCCTAGGGCAAGCTGAAGGTTAACGCGAAGATTTTATAAAAAAATTGGCCCTGATTTTTTGTGAAAACAGCCCGTTTCTTGCGGAAGATTATTGGAATCAATGGGTTAGGCAGGAAAAACTATTTTCAGAATAAAGGGACCATGGACAGCGGTTGTCCTAGGTCCCCCTTTATGATGTAGGCATGAAGATTGAGTTAAGGAGGAACAAAAGGGGCAGAGGCGGAAACACCGAACATCGAGAAGGGGAAAGGGGCAAAACGGGGGGGAACGTTCAACTTCCAACTTTCAACGTTCAGAGGGAAAAGGAAGCAGGCAGGATGCCTGCGGTACGGCCCGCGTGACGCGGGCGCTACGGGGGATAAGGAATCGAGGACGACGACGAGAACGAGCACGAGGAGGATTATGCGAGCGGATTACGGCATTGACATTGGAGCGGTAAAACGGACCCATAGAGGAGTTATTTCACCATGAGTGCACCGAAGATTTTGACCACAGTTGTCGGCAGTTATCCCGTGCCGACCTGGCTGGCGGCGTATCCGACCACACCGCATCTGCGGGATGCGTTGCTGGTAGTCTTGAAGACGCAGGAGATGGCGGGGATCGATGTGATCTCGGATGGCGAGTTGTCGCGCTTCAACGTGAATCATCCGGAGACGAACGGGATGATCGAGTATTTCATCAGCCCGATGGAGGGGATCGTGACGGGGCTTTCACGGGAGGAGATCGCGACGTTCCGGCGACAGGAGGCGATGGGTTTCCGCACGCAACCGGCGGGTGTGGTGCGCGGCAAGGTGCTGGAGGGGCGGCTGAATCTGCCGCTGGACTGGCTGAAGGTTAAGGGCCTGAGCACACGGCCAATGAAGTTCACGGTGACCTCGCCCTACATGCTCGCGCGGACGTTGCTGGATGAGCATTACAAGGATATCCAAGATCTCACGATGGAGATCGCGGCGGTGTTGCGCACGCAGATCGCGGCGATCGATGCGCCCGTGGTGCAGGTGGATGAGGCGCATCTGACGGGGCATCCGGAGCATGTCGCGTGGGCGCATGAGCCGATCAATCACGTGTTGGGCGGCATCCAGGGCGAGCGCGGGTTGCATCTGTGTTTCGGGAATTACGGCGGGCAGAGCATCCAGAAGGGTTTCTGGAAGGACATGATGCCGTTCCTGAACAAGCTGGAGGTGAATCATCTGGTGCTGGAGTTCGCACGGCGGGGTTATGAGGAGCTGCCGGCATTCAAGGAGTTGCGGCCGGATATCGCGCTGGGCATCGGCGTGATCGACATCAAGGATAACGAGGTGGAATCGCCGGAGACGGTGGCGCAGCGGATCGAACTGGCGGTGAAGACGCTGGGCGAGGAGCGCGTCAAATGGGTGCATCCGGATTGTGGCTTCTGGATGCTGCCACGGACGGTGGCGGACCGGAAGATGGCGGCGCTGGTGGCGGGGAGAGATTTGTTTTTGAAGGGGTAACCACAGCCCCGACTAGAGCCGGGGTGAAAATACACGGAATACACTGAAAGAGATTTTATGAAAGCGAAGGCAATTTTGTTGATGGGAGCTGCGGTCATGTTGTTGACCAGTAGCGTACAGGCGCAGGAGTGGACGCGGTTCCGGGGACCGAACGGGACGGGCGTGAGCAATGCGAAGACGATCCCGATCCAGTTCACGGCCCAGGATTTCAACTGGAAGGTGCCGTTGCCGGGGGATGGGCATTCATCGCCGGTGATCTGGGGGGACAAGATTTTCCTGACGGGTTCGCACGAGCAGCAGGGCGGCATGGTGGTGCATGCGGTCAGCGTGCATGACGGACGCGTGCTGTGGCAGAAGGATTTTCCGTTCCCGTCCTTCGCCAAGCACAAGTTCAACAGTTACGCCTCCTGCACGCCGGCGGTGGATGCGGAGCGCGTGTATGTGACGTGGGCCACGCCGGAGCATAATATGCTGGTGGCCTTCAGCCACAAAGGCGACGTGGTGTGGCAGCGGGATTTCGGCGCTTACGCGAGCCAGCACGGGCCGGGCGTCTCGCCGATGGTCTATCAGGAGATGGTGATCCTGCCGAATGACCAGGATGGCGACAGCTCGCTCATCGCGGTGGATCGCAAGACGGGCAAGACGGTGTGGGAGACAAAACGGAACAGCTCGGCCGCCGCCTATGGCACGCCGTGCGTGTATGAGCCGAAGGGCGGCAAACCGCAATTGATATTCAACAGCCAGGCGCATGGCATCACGGGCGTGGACCCGACGAACGGAAAAGTTTTGTGGGAGTATGACAAGGCTTTCAACAAACGCAGCGTGAGCTCGCCGGTGATCGTGGCGGGGTTGGCGATCGGCTCGTGCGGTTCAGGCGGTGGCGGGAATTATGTGGTGGCGGTGAAACCCGGCGACGCCGCGAAGAAGCAACCGGCAACGCTGGCTTGGGAGATGAAGAAGTCGGCGAATTACGTGCCCACGCCCGTGGTGGTGGGAGACAATCTCTACGCGTGGAGCGATGGCGGCATCGTGACATGCATCAACGGTCCGACAGGCGAAGTGAAATGGCAGGAACGCGCAGGCGGGAACTTCTTCGGCTCACCGATCGTGGTGGATGGTCGCATCTATGCGATTTCCACGAATGGCGAAGTGGTGGTCATCAAGGCGACGCCGGAGAAGTTTGAGGTGATGGGACGGAGTGCGTTGGGCGAATTGACGCACACGACCCCAGCAGTCGCGGGTGGCAAGATGTATATCCGCACGTTGAAGCATCTCATCTGCGTGGGCGGCTCGAAGTTGGACCCGCTGAAGGCGGTGAATTGAGGCGGATTATCAGGCTGGACCTGCGGGACGGCTTGCGATGAGACTGCGCGAAGTATGAAGACGTTGCCCCATACGCGGTCGTGTTTTGTGTGCGGTTCGCAGAATCCGATGGGATTGAATCTGCGGTTCACGGTGGATGATTCCGGTGTGCACACGGTGTTCGTGCCGCGCGAGGAACACATCGGTTTCAGCCGCACGGTGCATGGAGGCATCCTCGCGACGTTGCTGGACGAGATCATGGCGTGGGCATGCATCGCGCAAGGGAAGCAGCTGGCGTATGCCGCGGAGATGACCACGCGTTTCCTCAATGTGGTGCGACCGGGCGCGGAAGTCTTCGCCACGGCGAAGATCGTGGAGAACAAGCGCGGGCGGTTGTTCATGGCGGAAGCGGAGTTGCG
>CAZRGY010000419.1:0-4129 GCA_964599715.1 uncultured Verrucomicrobiota bacterium
AGGCTTCATCTCCTGTCGTGAGGAGATGGTGCGCGGTGCAGGGTTCGAACCTGCGCCCTTTCCCTGTAAAATCAAGGGTTCGCGGCGCAGTGACTCACCAAATGACTCACCAAAATTCCGGGGCGACCCTGAATTGGCGCAAGTCGTCGCCGCTTGGGCCTCGCTGCCGCCGCTCCTGAAAGCGGCAGTTCTGGCGATCGTCGGCAGTCAATCCCGCAACGACTAGCCCCGCGGCGCCATGGCCAAGGATTACGCCCTTTTGGGCAGGCACGCGCCTGCAAGGAAACCTCGTGCTGCGAACGACGCGCCCACCGGGCCGGCGGGGCAGCAACGCCTGCCTGCCGGCCCGGTGGGCGGGTCACCGCCTGCGGCGGGCTTGTCTAAGCCGCATATCGTCACAAGCCAGAAGCCGTCGACCATGGGCCTGGCATGGTATGAGGGCGCATCGCTCGTCGAGATTCGCGGCCCAAGTCGCTGCGAGTGGAGCCCCCCGAAAAGCAAACGACCGAGGCAGAAAATCCAAGAGTGGTCGGCCTCGAGCCGCGCGCGCTTCAAGCAGTTCATGGCCAAGCTGAACGCGGAAGCCCTGTCCAAGGCGGTCTTGATCACCTTGACCTATCCGGCTGACTTTCCCGCCCCTGAGCAGTTCCGCGTTTACAAGAACCACCTGCGGGTTTTCTGCCAAGCACTCGCGCGGCGCTACCCGGATGCAGCGGGCGTCTGGAAGCTGGAATTCCAGACGCGCGGGGCGGCGCATTATCACTTGGTCGTCTTGGGGTTATCCGGCGAACCGCTGGCCGATCTGCGCGCGTGGTGCAGTGCGCGCTGGTACGAGCTGGCCCACGACGGCGACCGCCACCAAGGCAAGGCCTGCTGCCAGGTCGACCCGGTGAAAAGCAAGGGCGGCATCATGAACTACATGGGCAAGTACCTGTCGAAGTCCGACCAGACGCGCCCGGGGGACTTCACCGGCCGCTACTGGGGAGCGTTCAACAAGGGCAAGCTGCCATTCGGCGAGCGTCGGGAACTCGATCTGACGCCTGAGCAGTTGGTGAAGGTCCGCCGCTGGGCGCGGAAGAAGATTGAGGCCGACGTGAACCGCGCGCGTTGGAATCGCTTCCTGCGGAAAGACTCACCGGCCCGTCTGCACGGCAACCGCCTGTTTTGGGAAACCCTGAAATCCGTGAAGCACGGTGGCGGCAGGCGCTTGACCTGGCAGCAGAAGGAGGGCGGATATTGGATGAAGGAAGACGGCCGGCGCCTGTTCGTGCCACCTCAGTGGGTGATTTCCGTTAGCGGGGTTTCGTTGCTTCAGGTTTGCAAAATGCCGAAAAGGTGGAAGATGCGTCAGAACGGCAGTGCTAGATTAATCTGCAATGCCAGTGCCTTTGTTCTATCCGTAGCAAATTTCTTTTGTGTTCCATGATTATGAAAAGCGCAGAAAAACAGTGTTATTTATGCGGTGTGATTGTGGATGGAAAGTCAAAGACTAGAGATCACGTGCCGCCGAGAGGCTTATTCCCCAAGCCAAGGCCTAGTAACTTGATAACTGTTCCATGTTGCGAAAGTTGCAATAATGAAAAATCAAATGATGAGGAGTTTTTTAGACTTGTTGCAACCATTGGGGTGAATAAAACCGCAGAGGCGACCGAGCTTTACAAGCAAAGAGTCCTCCCAAGGACGATTGAAAGAGGTAGGGTTCGGCCGGAGATAAGGAAAATGCTTAAAACGGCGGAAAACTTCTGGTCTGAGGTTAACGGTGTCTGCGTTCCTCTTTGCAAGGTTGGCGTTGATTTGAATTTTCTGAAAAGAGTAGTTGAGAGAATCGCTCGTGGCTTGACGGTTCACAAGAGACCGGAATTGCAAGTTCACAAAATCGAATTCCAAGCCAGTATTCCAAAGAAAAGCTTAATCCTTGAAGTTTTGGCCGACCTTGGCCAGTACGCTGAAGAAATAAGGATAGGAGGTACTTCATTTCATGCTTATCATGGTATTGCGGAAGATGTGCCAGGTAGTGGAATTTGGATAATGTGCTTTCATCAGTGCATACCCGCTGTTGTTTTTTATGGATGCGTTAAAAAGCCAGTGGACAAGCCGGCCCTATAGAGGGCGCACTTCTTGTTGGTCTTGTAACTGTTCATGGCCTGAACCGGCCTGAGGTTCTCCCGACCTCCGGGCTTTGGACTCCGTCCGGGTCTGTGCATTCAGCGGCCTGTGGAGGTGTTTGGTGGTGGAAGCTGCTGCCCCCTCCGTACCCTACCGGGGACTGCCTGAAGGATTTTGGGACAACGCCAGAAAAAAGTTGACAAGCGTCGGTGTTGCGTATTCTCGCAGTCAGCGCAATTCACGCAAGTGACACATGTGGCGTATGCCTTGACCGGATATCTTCGGGTGTGTTTCCTTCTGGGAAAGTTTGTGTGCTCTGGAATCAAGGGATCAAACTGTTACATCGGCCTGCTGCGTAGGATCGCAGATGCTTCAATGCGAAGGGTAAAACGGTGGCAGCCCGGTGTTCCAGGTGTGGACCTCTTGCACGCAGCGGCGGCTTGATGCTGCCGCTGCGTGCCCTTGAACAGCCATCCCAAGTGCATATGAACAAGCAACCTGAAAGAGCATTCCCGCAGCATGCCTGCCCGCCCAAACTGACACAGAACTTGAATCGGCTCCTGCTCAGCCTGCACGATGTTGCCGGCCTGATCGGCTGCCATGTCCGGACCATTCGCCGGATGATCGACAACCGCGAAATCAAGGCGGTGCGCGTTCGCGCGCGCTGGATGATTTGCCGCGAAGACCTGGAGGACTACATTTCCAACCGGCCCACCAACCTGCGCTGAACGACCATGAGAGCCACTCTGTTCAAACCCAAGCGCCGGGGCAAGGAATCCCGGCATTACGTGCTGCGTGTCCATCCCCGGCCCGGTCTCAAGCCGCTGCAGATTCCCCTGCATGTCAGCCTCAAGGAAAACGCGGAGAAGCGGAAGCGTGAAATCCTGCTTGAGATGGAGAAGGAACAAGCCGGGCTGTTGCCGCCCAAGCCGCTGCGCGAGGCCGCGCAGCAACCGCTGCGGCAGCACCTCGAGCAGTACGCCGAGAGCATGGAGCAGCGCGGCCGCGCGCCGGCTCACATCCGCGGCGAAAAGAACCGCTTGGACCGCATTTTCAGCGGGTGCCAGTGGAAGACGCCGGCCGACATCAAGCGGGACGCCTTTGAGCGCTGGCTGTGCTCGTTGAGGCACTGCACGGCGAAGACGCGCAACGACTACCTTGGCGCGGCGCGCACCTTCGCCAATTGGCTGGTGAAGATGGACCGCCTTGCCTTCAATCCGCTGGCCGGTGTCGAAAAGGCCAAGGTGAAGGGCAACGAGTCGAAGACCCGCCGCGCCTACACGCGCGAAGAAGCGGCGCGCCTGCTCGCCGCTTCCGGTCCTCGTTCCATCGTCTATCGGACGGCGATGTACACCGGCCTGCGCCGGGGCGAATTGACCAAGTTGGAATGGCGCGACCTCGACTTGCATTCCACCCCTCCAACCTTCCGCGCGCGTGCCACGACGACCAAGAACGGCAAGCAGGTGACGCTGCCGCTCAATCCTGAACTCGCCGAGTACCTGCGCGCCTTCAAGCCTGCGGATGCCAAGCCGATGGACCGGGTTTTCAAGGGTCTCATCAACCGCAAGATTGAACCGTTTCACCGTGACCTCAAAGCAGCCGGCATTGCCTACGTCGACGCGAACGGAGAAACGGCCGACTTCCATTCTTTCCGGCACACCTTCATCACGTGGCTGGTGATTGCCAACGCACCACGGCGGGAAGTGATGGAATTGGCGCGCCTGAGTGAGGAACGGCTGTTGAATCGGATCTACACGGATGTGCGTCACCTGCAGGTCACGAAATCGATTCAAATGCTGCCGAGTCTCGCGGGGAACGACTCACCGTATTACTCACCAAAATCTGGTCCACGCCGTCCAGCGCTGTCAAAGGCTGTCCAAAAGAACAGCCGAAAGAAAAAGTCGCAAGCCGCTGATTCTGAAAGCGTTGTCCCGGATTTTCCGGGTTTGTCATCTCCTGTCGTTGCTAAGGAGATGGTGCGCGGTGCAGGGTTCGAACCTGCGACCCCCACCATGTCAAGGTG
>CAZRGY010000420.1:0-4119 GCA_964599715.1 uncultured Verrucomicrobiota bacterium
CCTTCCATCCGGTGGTCGGACGAGGGCTGGGCAAAGGCTCGTTGCTGTCGAATTCCAACACACACCGGAAGCCGTAAAGCCCGCCGCGAACTTCTGGGAAGTTCGGATAGTGATAACCGGATTGCAGGTTCAGCGGGTCAAACGTCACCCAAGCCGCTCCGCGTAGGAACTTCAGGCGCTTGCCGCCCATATCCGTCTCCAACCGTTTAAACTCCAGCCGTAATTCGCTGCTGTTCAGCTTGGAGTGATACCATTCCTCACCCCATTCGAAGAGATTACCGCCGATATCATGGAAGCCTTGGGCGTTAGCTGGTTTGCTGCCCACGGGACCAAAGTTGTTCTCTGCATCCGGCAGGTAGCCACCCAGTGTCGGACGTTGATCGATGGTGGGCCATTTCTTGCCCCAAGGATACTTGTCTGGCCCGGCGGCAGCCGTCCATTCCGCGCTCGTGGGCAGACGGTAACGATCCTTGGGCCCGATGCGATTCGCTTTGCGTTCCGCTTCCGTGAGCCAACGGCAGAAATCCGTGGCGTCATTCCAGCTCACATTATTGATCGGGTGCGTGGGCTTCTGAAGCAACGAGGTGACGGGTGAACTCACGTCTTGGAGATAGGCAGCGAAATCGCTGCGACGCGTCTCCCACACACTCATCAAGACCGGCGTACCCGGCACCGGAATGAATTTCAACCCCAGGCTGTTCTGATAGGGCTGCCCCGCTTTGGGCTTATTGCTAACCCCAGCGGCCTCGCTCCCTTGGGCAGCTCCGTCAGATGCCTCGGAATCCTCGCCGCCGCGTTTGCAGCCCGTCACGGAACCCAGTGGCCTCGCTCCCTTGGACTGATTCTTCAGATGCTCCGGATTCCTCGTTGCCGCGTTTGCAACCCGTGACGGCACCAAGCATCAACCCCGCTGCAACACAGCTAGCAATAGCAGTTGATAACAGGGGGCGCATCTCTCGTCAGATCTGGAAATCCAAGTCTTCCAGCGGCACGTGCTTGTCCCGTTTGGCGATGATCTTCACATGCACGTCCTCACTCAGGACGAGTGAATTCGGCGGCACACTGTGGAGCAAAAATACGTTCGCCCCGATCGTGCTGCCGGCGCCGATGACCGTTTCGCCACCCACGATCGTCGTGCCCGCATAGATGGTCACGCGATCTTCCAGCGAGGGATGCCGTTTCTGCCCGCGCAAGGCCTGCCCGCCGGAAAGTGAGCGTGCCACCAGGCCTACGCCTTGATAGAGCTTCACGTGATTGCCAATGGTGGAAGTCTCGCCCAGCACACAACCAGTGCCGTGATCGATGAAGAAATGGGTGCCGATTTCCGCACCCGGATGCAAGTCCATGCCGGTGCGGCTGTGCGCCCATTCGGACATGATACGCGGAATCAGCGGCACTTCCTTCTTATACAATTGGTGCGCCATACGCTGCACCGCGATGGTCTCGACAAAAGGATACGCCACGATGACCTCCTCGCGACTCAGCGCTGCGGGGTCGCCATTGTAGGCGGCGTCCACATCGGTCTGGAGCAATTCACGCACGCAAGGCAGGCATCCGAGAAAATCCGTGGTCAGTTCGTGCGCCATGGGACGCAACTCCCGGGCGGTCCGTTTCTCGGGATTATGATACTGCAGGCTCTTGTAGATCTCGTCTTCCAGCCGGCCGAGCACGGAATCCATGAGCAGGGCCGTCTCCACCTTCAGTTCGGAGGAGTGCAGCGGTTTTTCATCGAAAAAGCCCGGAAAGAGCAGACGCAACAGGTCGACGGTGATACCCGCAATAGCCGTCTTGGAGGGCATGTTCTTGCCATCCAGATGATTGATGCCGCCCAACTGCGCGTAGGACGCCAAGAGATGATCCGTCAACTCGGTGACCGTTATCTTCACGGGCGGAGTATTCCGTAGGAAATCCCCAAACGCAAGGGGCGGGATTTTGAGGGTGGCCCCTAAAAATCTGTGTAAATCCGTGTCCATCTGTGGTTAAATTTTCTCAACAACTTATGGCGACTTACGTTTACGAAACGATTCCGAAGAGCTCCAAGCAGAAGCCGAAACGGTTTGAGATCCAGCAACGGATGTCCGAGCCCGCGCTGACGAAGCACCCGGAGACCGGCGAGCCCATCCGGCGTGTCATCGTGGGCGGCAGCGGCTGGGTAACGCATGGTGCGGGCATCCTCTCCATGAACACCAAGAAGCGCTAGGCCATGCCGATCTACGAGTTTCATTGCGGCAAATGCGGCGAAGACAGCGAGGTGCTGGTGCGCCGCACAGATTGGCAGGGGACCCCATGTCCGCATTGCGGTTCCACCAAGTTGGAGAAGAAACTCTCTGTTTTCGCTGCCACCAATGTCGATGGCATGGCGGAAATGCCGGCTCCGGCTTGTAGCGGGAACCCCAGCAGTTGCGGCCGTTGCGGGACGGCCTGATCAGGCGCAGTAATCGCGCGCCTGCAAACCCTTCAGGCTTTCCACCAACCAGGTCGGTCGGTGAGGGGACAAGTCTTCCTTGGTGTGACCACCCGTGGCGACCGCCAGGATTTTCGCGCCGATGTGCCGGGCGCAGTCGATATCTTTCGGCGTGTCGCCGATCACCAGGATTTCCTCGCCCTGAAGCTTTCGTCCCAGCCTTTGACCGACGCGTTCCTGCGCGATGACCGCGAGTTGATTCCGGTCTTCGCTGTCATCTGCGAAGACACCATACTCAAAATGTTCCCACAGCCCATGGTGCCGCAGCTTGATCTCCGCCCCGATGCGCAGGTTGCCCGTCAGGATGCCCATAACTGGGCGGTAGGGGAGTCGCTTGAAATCTTCGATCAGTTCGGGCACTCCGTCGCAGACCTGCCCGCCGAATTCGTGCATGAGATGCTCCAGCCAGAACACATAGGTATCCTTGAACCGGGCCAGATTCTCCTCGGTGTGCGGGATGTCGTAGTGCCCGAAGAATTCGCGCAGCAATGATGTGTCTGTGCGGCCTGCAAAACTGACCGACTCCGGTTTGTGCTGTTTGCCGAAGACCGTTTTGAAGGTCGCGCCAAAGGAACGTCCACCGATGCTGCGGGTGCGGATCAGGGTGCCGTCGATGTCGAAGAGGACCAGTCGTATCACAAAACTCCTTTATGCGGAAAACAGGTCGTTCATCGACACGGACAGGCTGGGTAAGAGCTTCTCTGTCAGCACTTCTTTGTTGGCGAGGATGCCTTTCAGGCCCAGACCGTATTGGCTGCCGTGATAGACCTCCACATTGTCATAGCGCAAGTCGATCATCCACAGGCGTGGGATTTTGCAATCCTCGTAGATGTCCTTTTTCGTCACCGTATCCCAGCGGTGATCCTCGGAGCTGATGATCTCGGCCGCGAGGAAGATCTTGCCCGTGGCAGCGGTCACAAGGGACAGGTCTGGACGCAAGATGGTTCCGGCGGTGAGTTGCACCACTGAGCGCGGCTCTTGCAGACGGGCGGGGCCGTTCTCAGGCACTGCCAATTTCAACAAGGCGTGCAGACGCTCCAGCACCAAGCGATGCCGCCCACCCAGCACCGTCCGGTAAACGCTGCTGCCTTCGATGATCTCTTCGTAAGTCTGGCTCACGCTGTTTTGCTCTTAAATTCCGTTATGGGTCAGCACTTTTCCGGCAGATGACATCGCTTCGATATGCAGTCATTTTTGGCCCGCCGGTGCAACCGGTTTCGCCACCAAGCTCTTCAGAAACCTGCCCGTATGCGAGCGCTTATTTTTAGCGATGGTCTCAGGGGTTCCCGCGGCGATGATCTGGCCGCCCCCAGCACCACCTTCCGGTCCCAGATCGATGACCCAATCCGCCTCTGCGATCAGGTCCATGTTGTGTTCGATCACCACCACAGTATTGCCGGCATCCACCAGGCGTTGGATCACCTCCACCAGCTTCTGCACATCCGCCATGTGCAGGCCGATGGTCGGCTCTTCCAAAATGAAGATCGCTGGCTTCGTATTTAACGGGCGGATGGAGCGCAGATCCGGTTTCTCGTTCTTCAAGCCCGTGAGCAGATGCGTCACGAGCTTCACACGCTGGGCCTCACCACCACTTAACGTCGGGCTCGTCTGGCCAAGGCGGAGATAATCCAGCCCGGTATCGCGCAAAGCTTCAA
>CAZRGY010000421.1:0-4111 GCA_964599715.1 uncultured Verrucomicrobiota bacterium
GGCCAGCAAGTGGACCTCCTCATCGCCAGTGAGACGGAGTTGGGCTACAACGCCCTAATTGAGAACGCCCATCGCGGCCTGCTCTACAAGGACAACCTCAGCAACCCCTTGAAGATTGGCCAACGCATCAAGGGCTACGTCCGCACCATTCGCGACGGTGGCAAGATTGATCTCAGTCTCGACGCCTCCGGCTATCAGCGCGTTTTCTCCCTTACCGGCAAGATCATCCAGACCTTGGAACGCCATAACGGCCACCTGGCTTTCGATGACGACAGCTCGCCGGAATCCATCCGCCAGACCTTTGGGGTGAGCAAGAAAGCCTTCAAGCAAGCCCTCGGCACCCTCTACAAGCACCGCCGCATCCGCTTCAAAAATCCCGGCATCGAACTCCTCGACAACTCCGCCTGGGAGCCCGGCGAAGACGAAGCCTGAAGCGGGTAGGGCCCGCTGGCCCAGCGGGCCGCCGCCGGAGCAACTGATATTCGATAGGCAGATAGCAGATTGGTGTCTTGCGCTCTCGCGGTTCCTCCCATGCAGCTTTTGTCCGAAAATCCTTCACCCGGCTCATAGTCGGCGTTTTGCTCGGATTTCACCCCTGCATAAGACGGCGTCGGATACCTGAACCCCTCCCATTTCAGACTTCCCTTTTGGTTCATGGCCCATAAAGTCGTTCGCTTTGAATTTAGTGTTAAATAGAAATTGAGATATGGGAGCAGATACATCTGTCGCACAAGCCGTAGTGGCCCCGCCACTGAAACCGCAGACCATGAAGGTGAAGCTGGCGTCCACGCCCGCTAACCCGCCGAAATACTCCGTGACGTTGAAAAGCGTTACCGGGCAGGAAGTTGTGGCGGGTGATCCCCGGGCCACCCGCGCCCTGGTCGCGCTGATGGACGTGCATGCCGTGGTCGGTGGTGCCGCCTGTCACTGGGGCGGTCCGGCGGCCTTCGCCGAGATCAATGCTGCCATCCACGCCCTGATGTTCTCCGTCAAGGACCGTCAGTGGTATGAGGCCTACAATTTCATCAACGACGCCGGCCATGCCGAGAACGGCCTCTACGCCCTCCGTGCTAACTACGGCTTCGATGGCACGAATTTCGAGAGCCTGAAAGGCTTCCGTGGCATCCACAGCAAGCTCACGGGTCACGGTGAGTCCCATATCAATCCGGAAGGCGTGCTGATGAGCAACGGTCCGCTCAGCTCCGCCTTGCCGCAGGCTCAGGGTCTCGCGCTGGCAGACAAGGTCATCGGCAACGACCGCATCACCATCATCACTGTCTCTGACGGTGCCTCGATGGAAGGTGAAGCCAAGGAAGCCTTCGCCGCCATCCCCGGCCTCGCGGCCAAGGGCAAGGTGAACCCCTTCGTCATGGTCATCTCGGATAACGACACGAAGCTCTCGGGTCGTATCACGAAAGATTCCTTCTCCATGCAACCGACCTTCGAGGCCATGGACGACCTCGGCTGGAAAGTCATCAAGGTGGAGCAGGGCAATGATCTCCAGACCGTTTTCAACGCCTTGGAAAAAGCCGTCGCCGACGCGAAGGCCAATCCGAACCAGCCGGTCTGCCTCTGGCTGAAGACCATCAAGGGCTACGGCATCAAGGCCACGATGGAAAACTCTGCCGGTGGTCACGGCTTCCCGCTCTCCAGCGGTGAGAAGATCGGTGACTGGCTCACGGAACTCTACGCTGGCTCCACTGCTCCCGAAGAACTCGTTGCCTGGGGCAAGACCCTACGCGCGGAATGGGAACAGAAGGAAGCCGCCAAGAAGGCCAAGGCCGAAGCCGCTGCGGCTAATCCGGCTCCCGCCGCTCCTGCGGTGAAGAAAGACAAGATCCAAGCGGGTCTGGCCAAGGCCGCCATCAAGGCCGCTGTGGACGGTTACCCGGTCTATTCTGTCTCTTGCGACGTGCAAGGCTCCACGGGCATCGCACCGTTCCAGAAGACGTTCCCGGAACGCTTCGTGGAAGTCGGCATCGCCGAGGCGAACATGGTGAGCGTGGGTGCTGGTTTCTCGAAAATGGGCTTCATCCCCATCGTGGACACGTTCGGCCAGTTCGGTGTGACCAAGGGCAACCTGCCTTTGACCATGGCCGCGCTGTCACAGTCTCCGGTCATCGCGATGTTCTCGCATGTCGGTTTCCAAGACGCCGCGGACGGTGCCTCGCACCAGGCCACGACGTATTTCGCCGCTGTCTCCGCCATCCCGCACACGGTCGTCATCGCGCCGTCCTGCTCGGATGAAGCCGAAGCACTGATGTATTCCGCCATCAAGAAGATCGCTGACGATCGTGCTGCTGGCAAAGACGGCGAATCCGCCATCTTCTTCGTGGGCCGCGAGAACTACCCGCTCTACTGGGTGGAAGGCTCCAAGTATGAGTGGGGCAAGGCTCAGATCATCTCCGAAGGCTCGGACGTGGTGCTCATCGGCTGTGGTCCGCTGCTGAACAAGGCCATCGAAGCCGGCAAGAAACTCAAGGCCAAGGGCATCAACGCCACGGTCATTAACAACCCGTTCGTGAACCTCGTGGACCTCGAGACCATCGGTGCTGCCGTGAAGGCTGCGAAGGGCCGCTTGGTCACCATCGAAGATCATCAGGTCGTTTGCGGCATGGGCGCGCAAGTCTCGCACGCCCTCTCGAACGCCGGTATCGCGCACAGCGTGAAGTCGCTCGGTATCCACGGCGAGTTCGGCCAGTCCGCATACATGGCTGAGGAACTCTACGTGAAGCACGGCCTCACCGCCGACAAGATGGTGGAAGCCGCCGAAGCGCTGATGAAGTAGTTCATCCCACACTTAATTCAAAAGCCCGCGAACTGATGTTCGCGGGCTTTTTTATTCTCGGGGAATGACGAATGACCAAGCTCTAATGACTAAGGAATGAAAAAATGCCCAAGGAGATGATTTAAGCATTGGATATTGCTCATTCCTTCGTCATCCGGGTTTCGTCATTGGTCATTCTCCTAAACCTCTTCCTTCTGCCCCAACTCCGGCACGATAACTTTCGCGCCCGGCTTCAATTGCTTCAAGGTTTCTGCAAAGGGCAGGGACTGCTCTTCCTCACCGTGGACGATGAATATCTTTTTGATATCGCCCGTGAGCTTGCGCACGTAGTTCTTCAGTTCGTATTGATCCGCGTGACCGGAGAAAGAATCGATCCCGGCGATCTTCGCCCGCACTTTGCAAGGCTCACCGAAGATGTTCACGGGATCGCGCCCTGAGCGGATCTGCGCACCCAGCGTATGTTCGGCGCAATAGCCGATGAAGAGCACCAGCGTGCTGGGATCACCGATGTGATTCTTCAAGTGATGCCGCACACGCCCCGCCTCGCACATGCCCGAAGCGCTGATGATGATGGCCGGTTCCTTCAAGTCATTCAGCTTCATGGATTGTGCCACCTGCCGGATGTAGGTGAGATTTTCCATACCGAAGGGATTGCTCTTTTCCCGCAGGAACTCGTACGTCTTTTCGTTGAAACATTCCGGATGCAGCCGGAAAACCTCGGTGGCGTTCACGCTGAGCGGACTGTCCACAAAGATGGGGATGCGCGGCAGTTTGCCTTCTTCCGTCAATTGGTTCAGGGCAAAGACGATGTCCTGCGTGCGTCCCACGGAGAAGGCAGGGATGATGACCTTGCCGTTCTGCTCGATGGTGTCTTTCACCAATTCCAACACCTTGTCGTAGCTCCCGGACTTCGCCGTATGACTGCGGTTGCCGTAGGTGCTTTCGATCTGCAGGAAATCCACATCCTCCACCGGCTCCGGATCGCGCAGGATATCGTCCTCTCCGCGCCCGACATCGCCGGAGAAGAGATAACGGAACTTGCGCCCGTTCTCGCGCACATCCAGCACCACTTGAGCGGAGCCGAGAATGTGACCAGCGTCTTTGAAGGTCAGCGTGACGCCATCGGCGATCGGCATGGGCCGGTTATAGCCGAAGGACACAAACTGCCGGGTGGCCATCTCCGCATCCTCGATGGAATAGAGCGGTTCCACGGCGGACTGGCCTTTCTTCGCCCGCTGCTTGGAGACGAATTGCGCGTCCGATTGTTGAATCTTGGCCGAATCCGCCAACATGATACTGGCAAGATCCCGCGTGGCGAAGGTG